>JAJQBF010000173.1 GCA_021203425.1 Clostridiales bacterium
TTTGGAGAACCTTACTATTTTTTTATTTGTGTTACCTCTCTATTGTACCTCAACAGTATGAGTCAACAAAATATTCATTTCCACTTATTAAATTTTATAACGGCAAAGAGGCAAAAACCGCCGTAAACAGGGGATTTTACCTCTTTAGATTTGTTTATCCGTATATTTCCTCATCGGAATAATAGCTGCTGTTTATAAATATATCATTATATTCGCTTTGCAGTACATTCTGCCCTTCAAGAACTATCGTAGGTATTTCAATGTCACCGTTAAGCGTTTTTGCATCTGCCAAATCTTTGACATCTTCGCCTTCTATAAGGTTCTTTACCGCCTCAACACAGGTTTCCGCCTCTTTTTTAGTGTCTTTGAAGGCTGTCATAGCAAGAAAGCCCTGTTCAAAATCTCTTACTGCCGAGGTTTCGCCGTTTACACCCGTTACAAGCGGAAAGTTTTCAAGCATATATCCGTTTGTTGCAAAATAACCGCAGCATCCGTTTGCTATATAATCTGCGCCCGTTACACATGCCTGAAGATCGTTTGAGAGATAATAGCCCGAAAGATAGCGTCCCAAATCATTCATAACAGCCACACCTGTTTTTGCCGTTGTAGTACAGCTTTCAAGGTCTGTTCTTCCCGAGCGGCAGTCTAAGGCACCGCTTTCCAAATAAGGGGAAAGCTTGTCCATAAGCCCCTTATATATATCCTCTGTTACGGGGTTATTTTCACCCAGTATAAATTCGATTGTTACATTTTCGGCTGAATCCAAGTTTTTTTCGCTTATAATATAATCTCCTATATCCTGTCCTATTTTTTCATTGTCATAGGTTATATAAAGGTCTGTACATTCCGTTTCCGTGTCTAAGACATCTAAATTTACAACGGGTATATCCTCTTTATTAAGGCTGTCGATTTTAGGAGATTCATTTCCCACAGGGCAGAATATAAGACATTTTACGTCCTGTTCCAAAAGTTCTTTTATCTGCTCCCTTTGAGTGTCTGTGTCGCCTTCCGCATACCTCAAAATTATATTATAGCCGGCCTGCCAAAGCTTATTTGTAAGCTCTTTTCCCAGCTTTTTGTTATACTGTGTTTCTTCCGGAAGACTTATGGCAATATTAAGCCTTTCCTCAGGCTCTGCCGTTTCCGAATTTTCTTCTGAACTTTCTTCTGCCTCGGCGGTTTTCTCCAGGTTATCCGCCGCTGCTCCGCAGGCTGTTCCCATAAGAGTAAAAGCCAAAAGTAAAATGCTCAGTCTGAATTTCATTCTGTAACCTCCCTTTCTTTAAATTTATTCCAAAGTATTTATATATTCCAAAAGTTCCTTTGCTATAGGGGTAGCCTTAGTACTCTTTCCGGCATATTCCAGCATAATTGTCACAGCGTACTTTGGGTTTTCATAAGGAGCAAAACAGGTAAACCATATGTGGTCGTTGTCTGTTCCGTTTTCTGCTGTTCCCGTTTTTCCGGCTATTGATATTTGGTCGCTGTAGGCCGGTGTTCCCGTTCCTTCGGTTACAACAGCTCTCATAAGCTCCCGAAGCTCTGCCGAAGTTTCCTCTGACATAACCCTGCCCATTTCGTTCGGTTCATACTCCTTTATTACACTTCCGCTGTAGCTTTTTACGGAAGACACAATTTGAGGGGTATACATAACTCCGCCGTTTGCCACAGCAGATGTTATCATATTTATGTGAAGAGGAGTAACCATTGTTTTTCCCTGACCTATCCCCGTATCTGCAAGCTCGGAATTATCCGAATCTTCCGTAAGGTTAAACACACTTACAGAATGTTCAAGGGGAAAGTCAAAATCGCTGTTATAGCCTAAGTTATTGGCCTGTGTTATAAGGCGGTCCGCCGTAAGATTAAGGGCTGCCTGTGCAAAAAAGCCGTTGCATGACTGTTCAAAAGCCTCTCTTAAACCAACGTGACCATGTACGGTTTCGTTGTAACATCTTAAAGTTTTATTTCCGAAATAATTTGTTCCCGAACAGTCAAAAGTCATATCCGCCTGATTTGTATCGATAAGGAGCTGAGCCATACCTATTTTGAAAATAGAACCGGGGGTATAAAGTCCCTGGCTTGCTCTGTTTAAAAGAGGGGTATTTTCTTCGTCTGTTGTCAGATAATCCCAATTGTCGGCTACCTGCCTGGGGTCAAAATCCGGGTATGAAACCATAGCCTTTATCATTCCCGTATTTACATCGGAAACAACTATGGAGCCGTTTTTGCCGTTTAAAAGTTCATAGGCCTTTTCCTGAATTCTGTGGTCTACAGAGAGAACAATTGAATTTCCCTCCAAAACATAACCGTCAATCAACGGAGCAAAGAAATCATTTTCAGATTCATAGCCGTCAGAATATAATGTATCAAGGCTCGGAGCCGGACTGACTTCTATATTGTCGTAAATATCCTTTATTTCCGAACCCAGTTCAGAATCGTCTTCAAAAAAACTTTCTGTTGTTTCTTCTGAAGTTTCCTCTGCCGATTCTTCGTCTGCCGTTTCACTTACTTCTTCAACATCGGCCTCTGCCCCTCCGTGGGAAACAACCACATCAAAATTTTCAAAACCTCCCGGGTTTTCCTGAGCTGCATCAGGTTCAGAGCCAATAGGAGATGCAAAAGCATTCAAAGAATAAGGACTTTCAAGAAGATAATTTAATCCCGTAAGAGAAAACTCCCCTTTTTTAAATACCTTGTTTGTCATTATATAGAGAAATTTTTGAAGGGTTTCGTCATGAAGAGTCAAAAGCTCGGAATTATAAGCGCTTTCAACCCCTGTCTTTCCCATATCCGTATATCCTGTTATGTGACAATACATTCTGGGATAATTATACTGTCTTGTATAGCACTCGTCTTCCAAAATACTCTCGGCAATTACAACTCCGTTTTCGTCTTCTATATTTCCTCTTTTAATAGAGCTTTCCCTTGAGGTTAAACGAAGATTAAAGGGGCTGTTTATTGCCGTCGGCGCCTCAACAACCGTAAAGTAAACCAAATAAATTATAAGGGCGGCAAACATTATAAAAAGGAGCCAAAATGTCGCTTTGATTTTTTTATTCATCATCTCGCCTCCTTACCTTACCGCTCAAAGGTCCGCTTGTGTTTGTATTTATATTGGGTCTTTGACGTGATGCTGTACTGCCGCTTTCCGAATTGTTTCCCGTCCTGCTTTGTGAAGAAGGTCTGCGTCTCGAAGTGTTTACGGAATTTGCCGCTGTTTTTCGTCTGCGTTTTTTAGGCGGCTCGTCTATTCCCTGTTTATCCTCCGAAAATTCCGTTTTGGGAACATATATCCAAAGCAAAATACCTATTATAACAGAAGTAATAACAACCGAAGTTCCGCCGTAGCTTACAAAGGGCAGAGTTACCCCCGTAAGCGGAACAAACTTCGTCACTCCCCCTATTATGAGAAAGGTTTGGAAACATATAAGCCCTGTCAAACCCGAGGCTAAAATCGCATTAAACTTTGTCTCTGCGTTAAGAGCACTTCTTGCTCCGCAGTAGAATATTGTCAAATAAATAAATATAACAAATACAGCGAAAATCACGCCGAATTCCTCACATATAGCCGAAAATATAAAGTCACTTTCAACAATAGGTATCGACGAGGCATAGCCCTTTCCCAAGCCGCTGCCCCAAAGACCACCGCTGCCTATGGCAAATAAAGACTGTGCAATCTGATAGGTTGTGTTTCCTATGTCACTCCACGGGTCAAGCCATGCGACAACTCTGACCTGAATGTGTGAGAATATTTTATATGCACCGAAAGCCCCCGCACAGGCGCAGACTAAGCTGCCCAGTATAACGATTATGTTTCCCGTTGATATGAAAACCATTATAAGTAATGTCATAAAGAAAATTAGCGCTGAGCCTAAATCCCTCTGTAAAACCAAAAGACAGACAAATATCAGGCCCACAGCCATTTGGGCAACAGTTTCTTTAAAAGTAATTTTTCTTGAAAAAACCGATGCAAAGTAAAAAACATAAAGCAATTTTACTATTTCGGAGGGCTGAAAAGAAAAGCTGCCTATATAAATCCAGTTTGTGGCGCCTCTTGTTGTGGTTCCGAAAACCAAAGTCAAAAGAAGGAGCAGAAAGCCCAAACCCAAATATCCGTATTTCAGCTTATGAAAATTCTTACAATATTTAAGCAGGGGATATATAAGCAGTATACACGCCGAGCCTATGAAAAAATACATAAGCTGTTTCAGAGCATAGTCGGGGTTAAGCCTTTGAAGAATTACAAGACTTAAATCCATAAGAAAATACATACAGTTTATTACAAGCCCATTTATCTTGCCGTATACGATTCTTATAAAGGGAGGAACAGCCAAAATAAGGGCAAGACCGCCTAAGGCGGTAATCATATAGTCCTTCAGAGGAATTTCCGAATTAAAGTAAAGTGTGGCATAAGCCAAAACATGGAACAATATTGTTGTTGCCCTCTGAAGTTTTACAGCCTTGGTGTTTTCCGCCGAAGGATAGTCCATTTGTCTTCCCTTTGACACAATATATACGCTTTGAAGGCAGAATATGGCAGCAAGTATTATAAATAAATATTTTGACAGAAAAATAAGCATTTCAACCATACAGTCACCTTACTTTCTTAAGGGGTTTGCCCTTTATTTCCATTATTTTTCCCCTTTCGGGGTTCTTAAGCTTTTCGATAAAATAATTTGTAATTTTCTCTGTTTCTTCACAGTCTTCCGTTGTGAAAACAAGTCTGAAAGAAGATGGCTTAAGCCTTAAAGCCTCCGGCGCAAAGAGGGGTTCGCCGCTTAAAATTCTGCAAAAACAACCCTCACAGTTTGGCTCTAACGGGTGAACAAGACCTGTTCTGTCTTTAAGGGCATAGCTCTTTGCTTTATTTTTAAGGGCGCAAAATCTTTTGCCTTTGTTTCCGCCGACAAAATTTCCCACGGGGCACTGCTCTGTTGTCATAAGCGGAAGACGACCGTAAACGATAACCTCACTGTTTTTACAGCAGAGGGGCTTAAGCTCTTCGACACTTAACTCTGTCGAAAGGGTTATGCCGTCATAATCATCAAGCAGTCTTTCGGCTGTGTATGAATTAAAAACCCCCAGAGTATGATCGCAAATTATTTTTTTATTCGTTTTGATTACCGTTAAATTTCTTGTGAGAAAGCCCATAACAGCGGAGTTTTCAAGCTCCTCAATTGTTTTTAATACACCGGCAAGGCTTTCTTCCCTTATAATCGAAGGCAGGGCATAGAATATTTCCTTTTCCTCTGTACCCTTAATTTCTTTTATAAGAGCTGGATCGTTTATATATATTCTTTTTATATCTGTTTTTAAAACTGCCTTAAGCTGTTCTCTTGTGGATATTTCGGCTGAAATAAAAGGCTTTTCCGCTGTTTCTTCCAAAACAGGCTTTTGAGGGAATGAAGGTTTTTCCCTTTCACCTCTTTTAATAATTTTCTCAGCCAGGTTTTCACAAGCCTCCCGTCTTAAAGAGTTAAGCTCCTTTACGGGAATATAAATATCACCGTCGGCATCAACATTTAATTCTTTTATTTTAAATGCCGTATTTCCGGTTTTTGAAAGACGGCTTTTAATTTCTTCCGCAGTTACCGGACGGTTTTCGGCTTTTTGAACAACTTCTCCTTTTACGGTTATTTCCGTTTCCTCAGCTTTAAGGCTGAATACTGCCGCCTTTCCCTGTTTCGCCGTAAAACAGCCCGTTATTTCTCTTTTTCTGCTGTTCGCCGATGCATCTTTATTAAGGCTGTCTGTAAGGGCTTTGTCATAAGAAAGGAAAACCCTGTCGCCTTTTTTGCCCTCGAGCCTGAAAAAAGCTCTTTGGTTTTTGTTTATTGCCTTTGAAATATATGTGCCTTGATTTCTGCCGAAAATTTCTATTCCGTCGTCGCAGTTAAGGCTTTCCGAAAATTTAATATAACAGCCTTTCTTTTCGGCGGAAACAACAACTCCTATTTCTCTGCCGCTGTTTTTAACACTTTCGGAAAGCATATGTCTTCCCTTGGGGGTATAAAGATAGCCTTCCGAAAAAGCTCCCCCACGGCTGAAAACCTGTAAAAGACCGTTTTTATCTCGGGGAGAAACTTTAGTGTCGGTCTTTTCTTCAAGAGCTTTGTCAAGATATTTTCTATATGTCTTTACGGTTTGAAAAACATAGGGAACACCCTTCATTCTGCCTTCGATTTTAAAGGCTTTAACTCCTGATTTAACCATATCGGAAATATGCTCCGCCGTCATAATATCTTTAGGCGAAAGCAAGGCGCCTTTTTCGATTTCTCTGTCATTTTTCAACAGAGAATATTCCATACGGCAGGGTTGGGCGCACTGACCCCTGTTTCCGCTTCTTTCTCCTATAAATGAAGAATAAAGACATCTGCCGGAATAACAAACACAAAGAGCGCCGTGAACAAAAGCCTCCAAATCGGGCTTGTCGCCGACCTTGTCATAAATTGCTATTATATCATTTAAATTTAATTCCCTGGCAAGAACAATCCTGTCAACACCCATAGACTTAAAAGCAAGAGCAGTGCCGGAATTATGAACTGTTGTCTGCGTGCTTGCGTTTATATTTATGCCCTTAAAATATTTTTTGAAAACATTCATTATACCTATATCGGCACAAATAAAAGCATCTGCCCCGTAGGAGTAAAGCTCCGCCGCCAGTTTCAAAACCTCTTCCGTTTCGGCGTCCTTATATAATATATTGAATGTTATAAAAACCTTTATGCCCCGAAGGTGACAAAAATCTATTACCTGTTTTATTTCTTCATTTTCAAAATTTTTGGCAAGGGCTCTTGCGTTATAGCTTTTTGCCCCCCAGATATATACTGTCACAGCCTGCCTCGGCAGCGGCATAAGCCGCCTCGGGACTTCCGCAGGGCGCTAAAATCTCATATTTTGTCAAAGTCTATCACTTCTTTGCTGTTGTTCTTTTAGTCTTTACTGCCGCTGTTTCTTCTTTTGCATCGGGTGAGGTTATAACCAATTGACCGTTCTTTTCGATATCCGTTACGGCGGTTGAT
The DNA here is from genome assembly GCA_021203425.1 of Clostridiales bacterium. GTDB lineage: Bacteria > Bacillota > Clostridia > Lachnospirales > CAG-274 > JAJQCI01. The sequence goes on from JAJQBF010000173.1 coordinate 7,023, forward strand.
TTTAAGCGTGTAAGCTCCTCTTCGACCAACTTAAGCCTTTCCGTAAGGTTTTTGTTTTCCTTCTTTGTTCTTCCGTTTTCCGATTTTATATCATTAAGCTCTTTAAGAAGAGTTTCTCTGTCTTTGTCTTTGTCTTTTATTCTTCCGTTTTTATCGGGAATCGGGGGAATAAGCCCTGCGTCGGCTATAAGCGCCGAAAGCTGCTTATTTTCCGCCTTTAAGCTGTCTCTTTCTTTCTCCGTCTCGGTCAGCTTTTCCTTAAGGGCTGTTTCGGTTTCCGCTTTTATATCAAGCCCGTTTTTAAGCTCGTCAGCCTTAAGCTTAAGCGCCGAAAGCTCTTCTTCCTTTGTTTCAACAGAGGCTTCGGCTGTCTTAAGCTTGTTTTCAAGCTTGAAAAGTTTGTTTTCAAGGTCGGAGTTTGCCTTAAGGCTTTCCCCTTCCGATGACTTTTTAAACAAATCATCGGCTATGTTTAAAGCAAGCATAATCGGAAAATGTTCCGAAAGCCTGTTTATAGACGAAATGCTGCTTACTATTTCGGTATATTTTCTGTTAACATATTCTGCAACGGACTTTATATATTCTTCACTGTCGGTTGTGGAAAGTCTGTAAACCTTGCCGTTTATAATTACTTCGACTTTATTTTTTTTGTTGTCACTGTCCATGACAAATCCCCCCTGTATAATACACTGATACTCTCGGAGAAATAGCCCATCTCCGAACATTCTCCTTAATTATACCATAAATATAAAATATTTAAAGAGAAATTTTGCAAATTTCGTTATAAAAGTTATTATAGTTATTATCACTTATAAAAAATCCCCTTAAAGTGAATCTGTCAGACGATTCTTTTTAAGGGGATATATTTCATTTTAAAACAGCAACGGTAATTCCCGAATCTCCTTCGCCGTATTCACCCAAGCGGAAGGATTTTACACCGCTGTGGCTTTTAAGAAAGTCGTGAACGGCGGAGCGCATAACCCCCGTTCCTTTTCCGTGAATTATATTTACCGGGCTTAAACCGGCAAGTATGGCGCTGTCGATATATTTATCCAGTTTTTCAATACCTTCGTAAACGGTTAAGCCTCGAAGGTCAACCTCCGTAGATACGCTTTTTGCATTTTCCATACGGACTCTTGCGTTGTAAATACCCTTTGATGCCGAATAGTCAACGGGCTTTTCTTCTGTCAAAGACAGCCTGTTTATATTGGTTTTTATTTTCATTATTCCGGCTTGAACAAAAAGCTCTCCGTTTTGATCCGGCTTTGTAACAACCGACCCGGTTGTACCTATATCATCTATAAAAACTCTGTCTCCTACGCTGAGCTTTTTAGAACGCTGCCTTTTGGGCTTGTTCTTTTTGTTAAGCCTGCTTAATTTTTCTTCGGATTTATTAAGGTTTTCCTTAAGCTCTCTTCTCTTTTTCTCCAGATTTTCACTGTTTCCCTTTTCCTTGGAAAGCTTTCTCATTTCCTTTATAATTTTGTCGCTTTCGTCTTTTGCGTCGGAAATAATCTTCCTGGCCTCTTCGTTGGCTCTTAAAATTATTTTTTCCTTATGCTCTTTAAGCTTTTCGTTTTGCTCCTTAATTTCCGCCCTGTAGCGCTCTGCCTCCTGTCTGAAGGTTTCAGCCCTTTCTCTTTCAATTTCTATTGTTTTTCTTCCTGCCTCAAGCTCTAAAATAGCGTCTTCAACCTTTATATCCTCATGACTTAAAATTTCCCTTGCATTATCTATTATAAAGTCCTTAAGACCTAATTTTTTTGAAATTGCAAAGGCATTCGACTTACCCGGAACACCTATCATAAGTCTGTAGGTAGGACTTAACGTATTTATGTCGAATTCGCAGGAGGCATTTTCAACCCCCTCTGTAGTTAGGGCAAACAGCTTAAGCTCACTGTAATGGGTTGTGACAGCTGTTCTTATTTTTATATCGTGAAGATATTTAATAATTGAAACAGCAAGAGCCGAGCCTTCCGTCGGGTCTGTTCCCGAGCCAAGCTCATCTATAAGAACAAGGCTTTCGGGGGTTACTCTGTCCAGAATATTTACAATATTGCTCATATGAGAGGAAAATGTACTTAAAGACTGTTCGATACTCTGTTCGTCCCCTATATCGGCAAAAACCTCTTCAAAAACACCAAGCTCCGAACCGTCAAAAGCAGGAATATGCAGCCCCGACTGACCCATAAGGGAAAATATGCCTATTGTTTTAAGGGCAACTGTTTTGCCCCCTGTGTTGGGACCGGTTATAAGAAGGGTTATAAAATCCTTTCCCAGCCAAATATTCGTAGGCACAACCTTTTCTTTGTCAATAAGGGGGTGTCTTGCTCTTTTTAAATTAATATAGCCGTTGTTATTGAAAACCGGTCTTGATCCTTCCATAGCAAGAGAAAGCTCTCCTTTGGCAAAAACAAAATCCAAATGAACGAGAATATCGCTGTTTTCTCTTATTATGCCGCTGTTTTCAGCTACTGCCTCGGAAAGTTTCTGTAAAATTTTCTGTATTTCTTCCTTTTCTTTTATTTTAAGTTCCGCAATTTTATTGTTTGCCTCAACAACAGATGCCGGCTCCATAAAAACCGTCGCCCCTGTTGAAGAACGGTCATGAAGTATGCCCTTAAAAGAGGAATCATATTCCTGCTTAACAGGCACGCAGTATCTGTCATTTCTTATAGTTATAACGGGGTTTTGGAGCATTGTCCGGCTTGAGGCAGAATGAATTATGGAATTTAAGCTGTCTCTTATTCTGTCATTTGCGCTCCTTATTGACTGCCTTACGGCAAAAAGCTCCCTGCTTGCCAAATCGGAAACTTCCGCCTCGGAAATAATTTTTCGACTTATGTCTGTTTCAAGGTCGTTAATAAGAATAACTCCGTCAAAATAAGGCTTTAATATGTCGAAAGTATCATTCTTGTTTTCCCCTTCGCCGTAATTTTTAATGTTTTGACAGGTATTCAAAAAATCGGCAATATTAAGAAGTTCCCTGAGGGATAAAATACCTCCTGCCTCGGCTCTTCTTAAGACCTCGCTTAAATCTCTTAAGCCCCCGAGAGGAACAGAACCCCTTTTAAGAATCATTGAAACAGATTCGGTTGTTTCGTTTTGGTTTAAATTTATTTGGTTTATATCGGAAGACGGTTCAAGGCTTAAAGCTGTTTCTTTCGCCATAGGCGAAACACAAAGCCCCGAAAGTCTTTCACATATTTTGTCAAATTCAAGTGTGCTGTACACCTTTTTATTCATATTATTTTACCACAGCCTCCAGCGTTTGCCTTTTCTTTTTTCTGTTTGAAATTCAATATACTTGCCTGTGCCTATGGCAACACAGCTTATGGGGTCTTCGGCGCCGTAATATGCCTTGATTCCCGTTTCTTTTGTAATCAGCTTATCAAGACCGTAAAGCATAGAGCCTCCCCCTGTAAGCATAATTCCCCTGTTGGAAATATCCGCCGAAAGCTCCGGAGGGGTTTCTTCAAGAACCGTCTTTATGGTATCCGTAATCATAGAAGTACATTCTCTTAAAGCCTCTAAAATTTCATTTGATGAAACCATAATCGTTTTCGGCAGCCCTGTCATAAGGTCACGTCCCTTAACGTCCATACAGACCTCTTCTTCTCTGGGATAAGCCGTTCCTATGGTTATTTTCATCTGTTCGGCAGTTCGTTCCCCTATAAGCAGCTGGTGTTCCGTTCTTATATATCTTACAATTGCCTCGTCGAATTTATCACCCGCCATTTTTATGGAGTCGCTTACAACAATTCCCCCTAAGGAAATTACCGCAACATCACAGGTCCCTCCACCTATGTCAACAACCATACTTCCGCTTGCCTTGCTTATGTCAACCCCTGCCCCTATAGCAGCGGCAACAGGCTCTTCTATTATATAAACCTCTCTTGCTCCTGCCTCACGGGTTGCGTCTTCAACAGCTCTTTTTTCAACACCGGTAACCTTACTGGGGACGCAAACGGCAATTTTGGGGCGCAGAAAGAAATGTCTGCCTACTGATTTTTCTATAAAAAATTTAAGCATTTTTTCCGTAACGTCATAATCGGAAATAACCCCGTCTCTTAAAGGTCTTACCGCCGCAATATTTACAGGTGTCTTCCCCAGCATCTGTCTCGCCTCTTCACCTACCGCAAGAACAGTGTGGGTGTTTTTATCGATTGCCACAACAGAAGGCTCCTTTAAAACAATGCCATAGCCCTTAACATATACAAGAACCGTAGCCGTCCCCAAATCTATTCCCATATCAGAGCCAAAAAACATCTTTTTCATTCTGAAATTTCTCCTATAATTAACCTTAGCTTTTCAATTCTGTTTTTATCGGTTTCTTCTACTACAAATTTATAATTGTCTTCTTCAATAACCTCTCCCGCTTTGGGAAATCTTCCTGCTATGCCCGAAACATAGCCGCCGATTGAGTCAAAATCTTCATCATCAAACTCTGAGCCGATTTCTTCGTTTACATCTTCTATTTTGGCAATTCCCGAAATCATATATACATTTTCGGCAATCTTCATAATTTCATCGGGGTGTTCATCGTTATCGTCTGCAATATCCCCGACTATTTCTTCCAGAAGGTCTTCCAGTGTAACAATACCCGAAGTTCCGCCGTATTCGTCTAAAACTATAGCCATGGGAATTCTTCTCTTTCTCATAATTCCCAGAAGATCTTTAGAAGGCTTGGATTCATAGGTAAAATAAGGCTCTCTCATAAGCTTTCTTATGTTAAATTTTTCGGGGTCGGGATTAAAGCCCATATCCTTTATGGAAAGAATACCCACTATATTGTCGGTTGTGTCTTCATACACAGGCATTCTTGTGAACTGTTCCTGTTTGTAAACCTTGCTTATATAGTCAAGATCCGCATCAACAGGCACGGCAACCATATCAACTCGGGGAATCATAACGTCTCTTGCGTCACAGTCGCCGAAATCAACTACATTGTTAAGCATTTCCTTTTCGTCGTTTTCTATAATACCCTCTTCGTGGCTTACGTTCACCATTGAAATAAGCTCGGCCTCTGTTACCGACGGGCCGTCGGTCTTGTCCTTACCCATCATAAGCCCGATTATAAAGCCCGTAACAACATTAAGAATTTTTATAACGGGAGTAAAAACAACCGTACAGGCATAAATAGGCTTTGCAACGGCAATTGAAAGAGTTTCGCAGTTTGCCGATGCATAGTTTTTAGGCGTAATTTCACCGAAAATAAGTACGACAATGGTTATAAAGCCTGTGGCAATTCCCACTCCGGCGCTGCCGAAAAGTTTCATTGCAATAGATGTTGTCATAGAGGTAGCAAGTGTGTTTACAATATTGTTTCCTATAAGAATAGCGGAAAGCAGCTTTGACTTGTTGTCTATAAGTTTTGCTATAAGCTCCGCATTTTTTGCTCCGTCGTCAATCATACTCCTTACTTTAATCTTGCTGATTGAAGTAAGGGCTGTTTCCGACGAGGAAAAAAAGGCAGATAAACAAAACAGAATAATAAGTATACTATACTGCAATAGGTCCGCTCGGCTGATGTCCAATTAAATCACTCTCCTAAGGTTATGCATACCGTAGGACTTACGGCACACATTAAAAATAAATTAAAAAAACAGTTATCAATTTCATTATAGCACTACAATTTCTCCATTTCAATGGCTTTTACAAAAAAGATTTAAAATTCGTGTGTTAGGGTGTCAATGATTGGTTACACTTAGCCAAGTAATAAATTGTCGAGGGTA
>JAJQBF010000191.1 GCA_021203425.1 Clostridiales bacterium
TAGTTTTGAAATGTTTTTGTTATTTCAAGTGTCTACTCTAAGGGGATTATATCATGAGTTGGTCTTTTTGTGGTGTAAAATTATATAGTTTTGATTATATAATCTTTTTGAACTGTGACTTTTTGTTTTTCAAGCAGATTATGTAATAGGTTACGCTTGCTTCTTTATCGAGGATTGGGACGAGAACACGGTTTTTAGGGGGTTCTGCTATTTTGACTGCCGAATCGGAGGCAAAGCAGGGAAGGACGGAGGACTGGATAAGCTCGTCGAAATCAAATCTGTCGCTTTGTTCCAAAAATCTTGAATTTGGCATTTTTTGTTTTGGCAGGTCGTGCCAAAAGCCTATATCGGAAAGGAGAAGCATATTTTCTCCGTCAAGGTCTTTCATATACAAGCCCGTGCTGTGGGCAAAGCGGTGATTTAGGGGCAAAGCAAAAAGAAGATTTTCTTTTTCATACTCATTACAGTACAAGTCAGGCTCTTTCGGTTCAAAGGGAAGTATTATTATTTGATATGTGCCTTCCTTAAGTCCTCTTAAAAGAAAATCGTTTTCTCTTAATTCCGAAATAATTGTCATATCGGAATAGGCTTGTGCGGCTTTCTGCACAAGGGACAGCATAGGTACAGGGGCACAGGAGCCTATAGAAACAGTGCGCTTTTTTCTGTCTGCCATACGAACAAGGTTCAACATATCGTTTGTTTGTCCCAAAATTTTTCGAGCATAATCAACGGCGAGAATGCCGTTATCGTTTAAAACCATTTTGTTTTTTGTTCTGTTAAACAGCGGCACATCAAATTCATTTTCAAGCTTCTGCATAGAACGGGTCAGAGTAGGCTGTGAAATATGTAAGTTTTCCGCTGCCTTTGACAGAGTTCCGGCATCTGCAAAGGTAATTAAATGTTCAAGCTAAGTTAATTCTATCATACACTGCCTTCTTTCTTTTTTCTTTAATTTTAGCATAATTATTACGGCTTGTCAATTTCAGTATTCACTTTATAAATAGCAGATTGCAAAATTGATATTGTACTTTTTGAAAAATATGCTTTATACTTAAATTACAAAAAACAAAAATATACGAAAAGGAGGTTACGTTATGGAATATGTAACATTAAACAACGGAGTAAAAATGCCTTTGGAGGGTTTCGGAGTATTTCAGGTACCCGACCATGCACAGTGCGAAAAGGCTGTAAGTGAAGCTATCGAGGCAGGCTACAGACTTATCGATACGGCGGCGGCTTATATGAATGAGGAAGCTGTCGGCAAAGCTATAGCAAAGAGCGGTGTGCCGAGAGAGGAGCTTTTTATAACAACAAAGCTGTGGGTGCAGGACGCAGGCTATGAAACTGCTAAGGTTGCTATTCAAAGGTCACTGGATAAGTTAGGGCTTGATTACATTGATTTATATTTAATACATCAGCCTATGGGTGACTATATGGGCGGCTACAGAGCTATGGAAGAAGCCTACAAAGAGGGCAAGCTTAGGGCAATAGGTGTCTGCAATTTCTATCCCCATGTGCCTACAGACTTTTGCGAAACAGTTGATATTATTCCGGCTGTAAATCAGATTGAGCTTCACCCCTTCTTCCAACAGGAAAATGCCCTTGCGGTTATGAAGGAATACGGAGTTGTTCCCGAGGCCCGGGGTCCTTTTGCGGAAGGCACAAACAATATTTTCAGCCACCCTGTTTTAAGCAAAATCGGCGAAAAATACGGAAAGACTGCGGCACAGGTTGCTTTACGGTGGAATATTCAAAGAGGTGTTGTTGTTATTCCCAAGTCTGTCCATAAGGAACGTATTGAACAGAATATCGATATTTGGGATTTTGTCCTTTCAGATGAGGATATGAAAGAAATCGCAAAGCTGGATATTGGACACAGTAAAATTGTAAATCATAGTGACCCTGCCTTTGTGAAAATGCTTCACAGCTTAAAGGTTCACGAATAATAACCTAAATTGATTGTTTCAAAGTGGAATGCATTTTAAATGTGTTCTCCTTTTGAAAAGGAGGGAGAATATGGTTTTTTATTTTACGGGAACGGGAAACAGTCTGTATGCTGCAAAGCAGTTTGACAGAGAGCTTGTGAGTATTCCTCAGATTATTCACAATAACAGCTTGGAATATGAAGCGGATAAAATAGGAATTGTCTGCCCTGTTTACGGTCACGAAATGCCAGAAATGGTTAAGGAATTTTTGAAAAAAGCTGTTTTTAAGACGGATTATTTTTATATTGTACTTACATACGGCAATATACACGGCGGTGCAGCGGAGCTTGCTGAAAAGGCACTTAATTCATTTGGAAAAAAGGCAGACTATATAAATACAATAGAAATGGTGGATAATTTTCTTCCTGTTTTTGATATGAACGAACAGACTGCTTTAATATCCCAAAAGAAAATAGATGAGCATATAGAAAAAATAAAAGCTGATATTGATTCCAAAAAGCATTTTAAACAGTCTGTTACGGAAATTGACAGAGATTTTCACAATAAATTTATAGAAGCCTGTAAAAAAATGCCTTTGGATATTTTAAAAAATTCATACATAGTAACGGATAACTGTATAGGCTGCGGTATCTGCATCAATGTCTGTCCCGAAGGACGCATACATCTTGAAAATCAAAAGGCATTTTACGGTGAAGAAAGCTGTCAAATGTGTATGGCTTGTATACACCACTGTCCCGAAAATGCAATTCAGCTTAACATTGCGGAAAAAAATCCAAACGCAAGATACCACAATGAAAATATAAAACTGACTGAAATAGTTAAGGCAAACTGCCAAAGATAATAAAACAGAAATCGATAATTAACAGGAGGTATGTTATGTATAATCCACAGCTTGAAACCTTTTTGAAAACGGCAGATGCCGGAAGCTTTAACAAGGCAGCGGAGGAAGCCTTTATTACACCTACGGCGGTTATAAAGCAGATTAATTTGTTGGAAAAATCTTTTGGGGTTAAGCTGTTTGACAGAAGCCACAGAGGTCTTGTTTTGACAAAAGCGGGAAAATCGCTTTACCAGGACAGCAAGTACATTATACAGTATTGCAAGGATTCCGTCACAAGAGCAAAAAACGCTATGCAGGAGGACACAAACATAATAAGGGTTGGCTCCTCCCCTATGACACCGGCACAGATTTTAGTACAGCTTTGGCCTAAGATTCAAACCTTTTGTCCCGATATAAAGTTTAAGGTTATACCTTTTGAAAATACTCCCGAAAATGCCAAAGAAATTTTAGGCAATTTCAGAAAGAATATTGATGTTACGGCAGGAATTTTCGATGATACAATGCTGAATTTAAGAGCCTGTTCGGGAACGGAACTTTACAGAGAGCCTTTTTGCTGTGCCGTTTCAATTCACCACAGGCTTGCGGCAAAGGACAGGCTTATTATAAGTGATTTATACGGTGAAAACCTTATGCTTATGCACAGGGGCTGGAGCCATTATGTAGACAAACTGAGAGATGAAATTTGGCAGAACCACAGCAAAATCAATATTATAGATTTTGATTTTTACAATGTGGACGCATTTAACCGCTGCGAAAACGGAAATTATGTTATGCTTGCCGTTGAAAAATGGGCAAATGTTCATCCGCTGCTTAAAATTATGCCTGTTGAGTGGGAACACAGTATTCCCTATGGTATACTCCACTCTCCCACGCCTTCAAAAACTGTGGAAAGATTTTTAAAAGCGGCAAAACAGGCGGCTATGGAATGAGGGGACAGTTTCAGCTTATCGGTTATAACCTTTGGGTATATACTGATGAACCAAAAGGAACTTCTCAAAAAGGTTTTAATTTTTTATAATAAAAGCAAGAAATCAACAAAACGAAATTTTAGGGAGGTTTTGAAATTGAAAAACTTTATTTTTGAAAATTCAACAAAGGTTATATTCGGCGAAGGCTGTGTTAAAGAATATCTGCTTTCAATGGTTCAGAAATTTTCCGACGGAAACACTGTTAGGATTGCTTACGGCGGCGGCTCGGTTAAGAAAAACGGCATTTATGACGAAGTGAAAAATATTTTAACAGATGCCGGAATGAAAACAGTTGACTTCTCAGGCATAATGGCTAATCCAACCTATGCAAAGGTTTTGGAGGGGGCAAAAATTGCAAGAGAAAACAATGTTGATTTAATTTTGGCTGTGGGCGGCGGCTCGGTTATGGACTGCTGTAAGGCTTCCGCACTTGCCACAAAACATGATGGCGATATTTGGACAGATTTTTGGGCAAGCCCCGGTTCTGTTGACTTTGAACCCCTGCCCTTGGGAATAATCGTAACGGCGGCAGGCACAGGCAGCGAGTGCAACGGCGGAGCGGTTATTACAAACGAAGATCTTAAAATAAAAACAGGAAGGGATTATCCCGAATGTAATGCAAAATTTGTTCTTATGGATCCCACATATACCTACAGCGTACCAAAAAGACAGATGGTATCCGGCAGTTTCGATATTTTATCACACATTATGGAAACATATTTCAACCTTCCCGATGAGGACAATGTTTCCGACGATATTTCAGAAACACTTATGAGAAGCGTTATAAGAAATCTCCGCAAAGCCGTTAAAGACCCGAAGGACTATACCGCAAGAAGCAATCTTATGTGGGCGGCGACAATGGGAGAAAACAGAATTATAAAATTGGGAAAGCAAATGGACTTTGAGTGTCATCAAATGGAACATCAGCTTGGAGCCTATATTGACTGTAATCACGGCGAAGGCTTGGCTGTTCTTCATCCTGTTTATTACCGTCATATCTACAAAAACGGTTTATATAAATTCTGCCGTTTTGCCGCAGAGGTTTGGGGAATATCCTCAGATGGAAAAACACAGGAACAGCTTGCGGCAGAGGGAGTTGAAGCCCTTGCGGATTTCATAAAGGAAATAGGCTTGCCCACAACATTACGTCAGATAGGAGTAAATGAAGAAACAGACTTGAAAATTATTGCTTATTCCTGTAACTGCGTTCCCGGCAGCTACAAGAAAATGACACACGAGGAAATTTTGGAAATTTTCAAAGAGTGCTATTAAATTTAGGAGATGATTTAAATGAAAAAAAGAATTTTAGGCGGAAATTTGACTGTTTCATCTGTGGGCTTGGGCTGTATGGGAATGAGCCACGCTTACGGCAAACCCGGAGATAAGAAAGAAATGACAGAGGTTTTGGCAAAAGCCGTTGACTTGGGATATACATTTTTCGATACCGCAGAGATTTACGGAACGGCTGATAATCCTCATCACAATGAGGAGCTTTTGGGAGAAGCCTTGAAGCCCTACAGAGATAAAATTATAATTGCCACAAAATTCGGCATACATTTTGATATGACTGCCAAACAGGTAAACAAACCTCTTGTTCCCGATTCAAGCCCCGATACTATAAGAAAAGCCGTTGAAGGCTCTCTTAAAAGGCTTAATACAGACCATATCGATTTATATTATCAGCACAGGCTTGACCCCAAAATTCCCATAGAAGAAGTGGCAGAAACAATGGCGGAGCTTATAAAAGAGGGCAAAATAACACACTGGGGTCTTTCGGAAGCAACAGAGGAAACAGTAAGACGGGCAGACAGAGTTTGTCACGTTACGGCAGTGCAAAACAGATATTCAATGATGGCAAGACATTATGACCCTTTGTTTATTACCTTGGGAGAGCTTAATATAGGTTTTGTTGCTTTTTCCCCCCTTGCAAACGGTTTTTTAACTGCGGCATATAATAAAAATTCCGCTTTTGAAAAGGACTTTGATTACAGAAGCGTTATGCCCCAGTTTAAAGTTGAATGCTATGAAAAAAACAGAGATTTTACAGATTTTATAAAAAATACGGCAGAGGAAAAGGGCTGTACTCCGGCTCAGCTTTCCCTTGCTTGGATGATGAACAAATATGAGAATTTAGTGCCTATTCCCGGCACAAGAAGACCAGAAAGGCTTGCGGAAAACGCAGGAGCGGCGGAGGTTTTGTTAAGCCCCGAAGAAATTGTGGTTATTGACTATAAGCTTAACCATACCGAAATGTCGGAGGTTTTCGGCGGCACTCCCCATAAAGAATGTTAAGGTATAGGAGGTTTTTATTTATGAAAAGATTTGTACCTGTTTTATTAAGCGGAGTTATTTCATTTTCCGCAGCCGCAGCTTATTTTAATTTGGCGGCGGAAGCAAGAGTAACGAAGTCACAAAGAGAAATCCTTGCGGAAGAAAAATGGAACGAGCTGTATGCCGATGCGGAAATTCCTGATACTATTGAAGATTCGGAGCTTTACGATATTGTAAACAAGCTTGTTTACGGTGAGCTTTATCAGCAGGGACAGCTTACGGACAAGGACAGAGAAATGATTACTCTTGCGGCTCTTACAACATTAGGCACCGAAACGGTTTTAAGAACTCATATTTATTCTGCACTTAACGCAGGCTTAACTCCTGTTGAAATCACCGAAACAGTTTACCACTGTACTCCCTATGTAGGAGCGGCTAAAGCCCTTGAAGCTGTTGACACTGTAAATGAAGTCTTTGAGGAAAAGGGAATAGAAATGCCCGAAAGTCAGGCAACTGTTACGGAAGATAACCGTTGGGACAAGGGAAGTGCCGCGCAGACTGAGCTTTTCGGTGATTTAGGCGACACTAAGCCGGAAGAAGGCGAAGTAAGGCTCGGCAGAAGCTTTCTTCCCGACTACTGTTTCGGCGACTTCTACACGAGAGAGGGGCTTACTCTTGAACAGCACGAGCTTCTGACATGGGTTTGTATAGCCACCCTCGGCGGAGCAGAGGCTCAGCTTACGGGACATACAGCCGGAAATAAAAATGTAGGAAAATCAAAGGACTTTATGCTTGAGGTTTTGACAGACATTATACCCTATATAGGTTACCCCAGAACATTAAATGCCCTCAGCATTATAAACTCTGTTTATGAAGAAGAATAAAAGAAGGAGTGTATCACTATGTTAAAATTCAAAAAATTATCCGCTTTGACATTGGCTTTTATTTTAATCCTTTCGACAGTAACAGGCTGCGGAAGTACAAGCCCGGGCGAAACTGTTTCGGTAAGAGAAGTTACAACAGAAGAAACGGAAACATCAGCCGACAGTTCTCTTGTAATAGCAGAACAGGGAATTTTCAGTGCCGGAGGAATTACGGTTACTTCCGAAGGTACATTTGACCCAGCAAATCAATGGGAAGAAACAGGAGCAGGTCAGACTGCCCATGTTGACCACGCAAATGTTCTCTATCAAATTCCCGAAAACGATACGGAGCTGCCTATGGTATTTCTTCACGGCTACGGTCAGTCAAGAATGGGTTGGATGACCACTCCCGACGGAAGAGAGGGCTGGTCTGATATGTTTTTGAGAAAGGGTCACAGTGCTTGGCTTATAGACGAACCCCGCAGAGGTGAAGCCGGAGCAACCTCCGTCAGCGGCGATATAAGTACGAAAACTCTTGACCAAAGATGGTATACACAATTCAGAATAGGAAAATGGGTTGACGGAAAGTCAGAAGCCTATGAAGGCTCACAGTTTCCCAATGATGATGAATCTTTAGACCAGTTTTTCCGCCAAATGACACCCGATACGGGAATGACCTCCGATATGGGTGCAGATTATGACGGTGAAATGGTGGCGGAAGCTGTTGCGGCGGCAATAGATGAGGTTTACGAAAGAACAGGGAAAAACTCAATTCTTGTTACCCACTCACAGGGCGGAAGAGCCGGCTGGCTTGCAGCAAAATATACTGACCATATTGCTTCCATAATAGCCATAGAGCCGGGAAGCGGTGCGGAAGCAGGAACAGAGGAATACAACGCAATGCTTGAAAAAGGCATTTCAGCGGCAATTTATTTCGGCGACTACATCGACAACGGCGACCATGAAATTCAGGCAACAGCCGCTTGGCAGGGAATGCGTCAGACAAGCTATGACTTTGCCGAAGCCTACGCAGCAGACGGAGAAACGGCAGAGGTTATCGACCTTCCCAAAGAGGGCATAACGGGCAACGACCACTTTATATTCCAGGATTTAAACAATGACGTTGTTGCAGACCATGTTGAAAACTGGATAAAGGAAAATGTACATTAAAGGAGGCTTGAACCTATGAAAAAAAGCATATCTTTTGTTTTGATATTTACATTGCTTTTGTCGGCCTGCTTTGCCGGAGTAATTACGGCAAGTGAAACGGCGGCCGATACGGAAAAAACAACAATTACAATACAAATAGGCAGTAATGTTATGAATGTAAACGGAAAGGAAACCCCTGTTGATGAGGAAGGAGCTGTTCCCGTTGTTGTAAACGGCAGTACGGTTTTGCCTGTTAAGGGCTTTGTTGAAGCCGTAGGCGGAGAATATAATCAAAGCGGAGAAACCGTTGAAATTACATACGGCGGAACGGAAATCACAATAAATTCGGTCAGCGGAAAAGCGGCTGTAAACGGTGAAGAAACAAGTCTTGACACAGAACCGCAGACAATAGAGGGCAGTCTTTATTTGCCGTTAAGGTTTACAACCGAAAATATGGGTTATTCGGTTATTTGGACAGCAGACAGCAGAACAATAACGGTTATAGATGCAGACACTATTGAAAATGTATTTGCAAAAGGCGACTTAAACCCGGCGGCAGATTATTTTACGGGTGTATCTTATGTAAACTGGCTCAGCTCATATGACGAAACAATGAAAATTCCCGCTTTCGGTCAGGTTACCTTTGAACCCTGTACAAGAACCGACTGGCATACCCATGACGGTGGACAAATTCTTCTTGTAACAGAGGGCGTAGGCGTGTTTGAGATGGAAGGCGAAACGGCAAGGCTTATGTAGGCAGGAGACGTTATTTTAATTCCTCCCGGAAAAAGACATTTTCACTCAGCCATAAATGACAGTTGGTTTGCTCATATTGCTTTGGGAGTAAACCCCGGTGCAGGCTCAACAAACTGGTTTGAAAAGGTAACGGACGATGAATATTATGCTGCTGTTTCAACTGCAAGAGAAAACGGTACAATCAGAGAACAGAGTGAAACAATGTTCCCCAAAGGAGAGGTTTATACTGCCGAGGGATATGCAGGCACTGTTTACAAAAATAACCTTGTGGAATATGAAGATATTTTCAACTGCCCCGAAGTAAACAACTACACTCTTGAAGCCGGAGCAAGAACAGCTTGGCACTCTCACGAGGGCGGTCAACTCATTGTTGTTACAAACGGAACGGGAATTTATCAGGAGGAAGGCAGCGAAGCCCGAATCATAAAAGCCGGAGATGTAATTGTTTCAGAACCGGGAGTAACCCATTGGCACGGAGCAGCAGACAGTGAATTTGCTTACATTGCCGTAAACGGTAACCCCGGAAATGACAGCATAACATGGGGAGATGATGTTTCAGATGATGAATACAATTCCGCATTGGGAAGTGAAAGCACATCTGCTGTTGTAAATACAGAAGCCGGAGCAGTTGAGGGCTATATTAACAACGGAATTTATACCTACCATGGCATACCCTATGCCGAAGCGGAAGAGAGATTTGTGCCTGCCCAAAAGGTGACACCTTGGGAGGGTATAAGAGAAGCCAAAGACTACGGTCCTATTGCTCCCCAAACAGGCTCAGGCTCTCACGAAATGGACGAAAACTGTCAAAACTTAAATGTATGGACACCGGGTATAAACGATAATGAAAAACGTCCCATAATGGTTTGGCTTCACGGTGGCGGCTTTTCCACAGGCTCGTCAATAGATATGCCTTCCTATGACGGCGAAAATTTAAGCAAAAAAGGCGATGTGGTTGTTGTTTCAATAAATCACAGGCTCAATGTTTTGGGACATTTGGATTTATCGGCTTACGGAGAAAAATATAAATATTCCGCAAACATGGGCTTAACAGATATGGTTGCCGCACTTCAATGGATACAGGATAATATTGAACAGTTCGGCGGCGACCCGAATAATGTAACTGTTTTCGGCGAATCCGGCGGCGGAGCAAAGGTTTTGGCACTTATGACCTCTCTCTATGCAAAAGGACTTTTCCACAAAGGCATTGTTGAAAGCGGCGCAACGGAAAATATGGGTGCAAAATTCATTTCATTAGACGTAAGCAGACGATTAACTGAAATAATTTTAGACGAGCTTGATATTTCAGAGGATAACATAGAAGTCCTTCAGACAATCTCCTATGATGAGCTTGCCGCAGTTTCCGATAAAGCCTTGATTTTGGCAGCTGAGGAAATGGGTATTTATGAAGAATTTGTAGATGGCTATTCTCTTTTGTGGGAGCCTGTTGTAGACGGCGATTATCTGCCCACAAGTCCCGTAACCGAGGACGGCTTTGCCGAGGCAGGTTATGACATACCCTTGCTTATAGGTTCAAACTTAAATGAATGGACTGTATTTAACGGCGGCTTAGCCGATTCCGATGAGGAAATGAGCGAAGAAGAGCTTAATGCAAAAATGACTGAAAAATACGGGGACAAAGCGGAAGAAGTTAAAGAAGTCTTTGCAAAGGCATATCCCAACGAATCCGACACTGGCGCTCTTTATATCGACTCTACTCTTATACGTCTGCCTATATTAAAGCTGACAGCCCATAAAGCAGACCAAAATGGCGCACCTGTTTATTCATATGTATTTACATGGGGAACATCTTACCATACGGCGGAAATACCTTTTGTGTTCAATAATATAGATAAGGCAGATGTCAGCGGCGACATAAACGAAGCTTACGCACTGTCGGATATTATGAGCGATGCTTGGATTAATTTTGCCAAAACAGGCGACCCCAACGGTGAAAGCCTTCCTACTTGGGAGCCTTATACACGAAGCGGCGGAGCGACAATGATTTTCGATAATGAAGCCTATTTGGCACATAACCACGATAAAGAGCTTATGTCGGTTCTTGCTCCCGACTATGTTTATTGACAAAGGAGTGATTAGACTATGAAAAAAATAATATCCCTTTTTATGGCTGTAATCCTTGTTTTTTCCTTGACAGCCTGTGCAGCAGCAGAGGAAAACAGTGATAATTCAGAAGATTTTACCCTTACCTTGCAGATTAACAGCAGCATTATGACCGTAAATGAAGCCGAAAGCGAAATAGACGCTCCGCCTGTTATAGTCGAGGGAAGAACCCTTGTTCCCATAAGGACAATAATCGAAGCTATGGGCGGAAGTGTTGAGTGGAATGATGAAACGAAAACAGCTGTTCTTAACTACAATAACAATGTAATTGAACTGACTGTTGACAGCAACACCGCATATTTTAACGGAACGGCAAATGAACTTGATACGGCTCCGGCTGTTGTAAGCGGAAGGACAATGCTGCCCATAAGATTTATTGCGGAAAGCTTTGAGTTTGATGTTGACTGGGACAGCGAAAGTCAGACTATTACAATTACAAAATCCTATGAAATCACAGACACAGCGGAAACGGCAGAAGCCGCAGAAACGGAAGAAGCTAATACAGAAGATGAAAACACAGCCGGCAATGTTTTAATTGTATATTTTTCCGCAACGGGAACAACCGAAAAGGCGGCAAATATACTTTCAGATGTTTTAAATGCAAATTTGTTTGAAATAGAGCCTACCGACCCCTATACAGACGATGATTTAAACTATACTGACGAAAGACAGCAGAGTATGTCTTGAACACGATGATGAAAGCCTGAGAGATGTTGAGCTTTCTTCTTATGAACTTGAAAACTGGGAAGAATATGACACAGTGTTTATAGGCTATCCCATATGGTGGGGAATTGCCGCATGGCCCGTAAGCAGCTTTGTTTCGGCAAATGATTTTACGGACAAAACCGTCATACCCTTCTGCACATCAGCCTCTTCCGGCTTGGGCGAGAGCGGTCAGCTTTTAGAAGAAGCGGCAGGCAGCGGAAACTGGTTTGATGGCAGACGTTTTAATTCGGCTGTTTCGGAAGATGATGTAACAGAGTGGATAAATGAATTAGGCATACAATAAATATAACTTATAGAATTTTAAACGGCAAATTTGACATACTTTTACAAGTCAGGAGGAATTTAAGTGGCTAAACTTACAGCATATTATTCAAGAGCCGGAGAAAATTATTTTGCGGGAGAATATCGTCATTTAAACGTAGGAAATACAGAAAAGGCAGCAAAAATGATTGCTAAAATAACAGGTTCGGATATTTTCAGAATAGAGCAGAAAATATCATATTCGTCTGAATATTCTGTCTGTGTAAATCAGGCTCAGGAGGACTTGCGGAATAACGCAAGACCTGAGCTTGTGTCATTACCTGCTTACATAAATAAATATGATGAGATATATTTGGGCTATCCTATTAATTGGCGAAATATGCCTATGGCTGTATATACCTTTTTGGAAAGCTTTAACTGGGAAGGCAAGAAAATTCACCCATTCTGTACCCATGAGGGAAGCGGCTTTTCCGACACAGTAAAAGAACTTAAACGTGTTTGTAAAGAAGCAAAAATTACAGAAGACTTGGCGATTTACGGAAGCTATATTGACAATGCCGAAACCGAAATAAAAAAATGGCTTTCGTCTAATTTTTTAACCCGAATAGCCGTTTAATATAAGACTTTCATTTATAAACAAACACCAACTGTTTTCTGCATATAAAGGCGGTGAATTTAATGACAACAATTTTTATTATATTTGCGGTTATGTTAATAATTGCTTCCGTAGTATATAGTTGTATTATTATATCAAATAAAGTACAAGAA
>JAJQBF010000221.1 GCA_021203425.1 Clostridiales bacterium
GTATTATATTAATGCATATCGTTTAAGGAAGATGAATATTTATGCGGCTTAAATTTTGCACATATATTCGTGTTGATTTTAAGAGGGGATTGTTTTATGGAGAAGTTAACAAATAAGCAGCAGCGTATTTATGATTATATAAAAAAGTACATAGAAGAGTATAATATTCCGCCTACAATAAGAGAAATTTGTGATTCGGTGGGGCTTACTTCTTCTTCAACAGTTCACACCCATTTGGCAAATCTTGAGAAGAAAGGTTATATTATAAGGAAAAAGTCTAAAAACCGACATATTGAAATAACAGAAAAGGGGTTTTATGAAAGTAAAAATAAAAAACTGCCTGTTTTAAAGGATATTAATTACGGGAAGAATTTATTCAGCGAGGAAAACATATCCGGCTATTTTCTTGTCCCCGGGGGATATTTAAAAGGGGAGGACAATTTTATATTTAAAGTAAGAGACAGCAGTATGTCGGGGCTTGGAATCTGTGAAAATGACTTTGTTATTGCGAAACGGCAAAACCTTGCAGATGACGGGGATATTGTGGCGGCTGTTGCAGACAGCTGTATTATATGCAGGAAGTTTTTCAAGGAAGAAGGGAAATATGTTCTTATGCCCGAAAATGAAAAATATATGCCGCTGAGGCTCAATGATGTTCTTATACTGGGAAAAGTAACAGCGGTTTTCAGAAATTTTTAATATGAAATATAAAAGCGGCGGAAGGTATTAAACCCTCTGCCGCTTTTTGACTGTAAAAGCATTGCCGACAGATAAACAGATGAGCAAATATGGTTTGCTGTCAGTGATTATCTATTGAAATATTTTTATCCTTAAGAACAACATCGTGTGCGCCGCCCTCTACAATACTTGTGGAGGAAACAAGAGTAAGTCTTGCTTTTTGCTGTAATTCCGGAATTGTAAGCGCACCGCAGTTGCACATTGTATGTTTAATCTTCGCAAGTGTTGTGGAAACATTGTCATGAAGGAGACCGGCATAGGGAACGTAGGAGTCTACACCTTCTTCGAAGGCAAGCTTGTTTGCGCCGCCCATATCATATCTCTGCCAGTTTCTTGCTCTTGATGAGCCTTCACCCCAATATTCTTTCATATAATTGCCGTTTACTATAACCTTGTTTGTGGGTGATTCTTCAAAACGTGAGAAATATCTTCCCAACATACAGAAATCTACGCCCATAGCAAGAGCCAGTGTCAGGTGATAGTCATGAACAATACCGCCGTCGGAACAAATAGGAATATAAACCCCTGTTTCCTTAAAATATTCGTCTCTTGCTTTGGCAACCTCAATAACCGCCGTAGCCTGACCTCTGCCTATACCCTTTGCTTCTCTTGTTATACAGATTGAGCCGCCGCCGATACCGATTTTTATAAAATCCGCCCCTGCCTCGGCAAGAAAACGGAAACCGTCTTTGTCAACAACATTTCCGGCGCCTACTTTTACGCTGTCGCCGTACTTTTCTCTTATATATTCAAGAGTGATTTTCTGCCAATCCGAATAGCCTTCGGAAGAATCTATACAGAGAACATCTGCCCCTGCCTCAACAAGAGCGGGAACTCTTTCTTCATAGTCTCTTGTGTTTATGCCGGCGCCTATTATATAGCGCTTAGATGAGTCTAAAAGCTCTAAGGGGTTTTCCTTATGAGAGGAATAGTCCTTTCTGAAAACAAAGGCTACAAGTCTGCCTTCTTTATCTATAATGGGAAGAGAGTTAAGCTTGTTGTCCCAGATTATGTCATTTGCCTCTTTAAGGTTTGTGCCTTCGGGAGCGGAAATAATCTTTTCTATAGGTGTCATAAATTCGGAAATCTTTGTCTTGGGGTCCATTCGGCTTACTCTGTAGTCTCTGCTTGAAACAATACCCACAAGCTTACCCTGCGCTGTTCCGTCTTCAGTTATGGCAACTGTACTGTGACCGTTTTCAGCCTTAAGGTTAACAACGTCCTGCATAGTGTGGTTTGGAGTAAGGTTTGAATCACTGGGAACGAAACCTGCCTTATAGCTTTTTACCTTCTTTACCATCGCCGCCTGATCCTGAACGCTTTGTGAGCCGTAAATAAAGGAAATTCCGCCTTCCTTTGCTAAAGCAATAGCCATATTGTCATCGGAAACAGACTGCATAATTGCGGAAACCAAAGGAATATTCATTGTAAGGGAGGGTTGTTCGCCTTTCTTATATTTAACTACAGGTGTTTTTAAGGATACCGCCGCAGGAACACATTCCTTAGGTGTATGACCGGGTACAAGTAAATATTCACTGAATGTATGTGATGGTTCTTCAAAGTAATAAGCCATTTTTATCCTCCTTCTGATTTTTCATATGTTTTTTTGTGATTAACTCTTATTCTACCAAAAATCCCCCTATACGTCAAGCCAAATTTTCGAAAAATGACACATTGTTTTTTAATATTTTCTTGTAATTTTTTTGTGAGCCTGTGTTACGCTTTGTTTTAGAACTCGTTTGGTTTTCATTTTGGGTTCTTGGTGATATTGTCTATGATAGAGATTATTTACGATGTTTATGCCCTTGCTGTACTTATTGCTGCAGCTATACGCATAGTCATAATAATCAAAAACATAAAAAAAGATAACCGTCGGGCGCCCAAACCATGACGGTTATTTTTATAATTAACTATATTGATTGGTGAGGGGTAACTGCCTTAAGTTGCTCCCCTCAGAATTTTTGCTCAACGCAAAAACGGCTTCGCCGCCCGATATCTTTCGGGCTACTTTTTATATTTTTGTAATATCACAATAATCTGCCGCTGTCAAGCAAAATTCAGGCTCGTTTTTACTGCTGAAGTTCCTCATCGGGGGAAAGCCGTTTTTCTATTTCCCAGACTATTTTTCTTATTGCTTTCCTGTTGCAGTTTACCGTTACCTCCGCATATTTCTTGTAAAGAGGAAGTCTTTCGTTGTAAAGCTCCAAAAGGGTTTGCCCCTTTTTTATGGCGACACCTCTTTCGTTTAAGTCACCCAAACGAGTTTTAAGGGTATTATAGCTGAGGTGAAGAAAAACGATTTTGCCTGTTTCTTTGAAATGCTCCATTGCTTCGCTGCCGTAAACGGCGCTTCCACCTGTGGCAATAACCACTCTTTCACAGTTTATGCCGCAGTTTACTCTGTTTTCGATTTCTCTGAAACCATCTAACCCTTTTTCCTCTATTATTTCGTGAAGAAGTTTCTCTTCACTTTTTTGAATCAAAAGATCTCCGTCTATGAAATCATAGCCAAGCCTTTTTGCCAAAACCACACCTATTGTGCTTTTTCCCGCCCCTGGCATACCTATAAGTATAATATTATTATTTTCCATTCCTCTGCCCCCTCGTTTTTATTTAAGTATAGTCTAAAAGAGGTATAAAATCAAGAAAAAACTAAATTTCAGAAAAGTTATTCTCTGTATTTAACGAAAATAATACTTTTTTTATTAACCCCCTTGTGGTATAATTAATAAAGTAAAGCAAAACTTTTTTTGAAGGTGCGGATATGGAAAATTATTATGTTGTGCTTTTATTTTTAATATATTCTTTTCTGGGCTGGGTCTTAGAGGTAAGCTACAGCGCAGTAAAGAAGGGAAAGCTGATTAACAGGGGCTTTTTAAACGGGGCGTGGTGTCCTATTTACGGCGCAGGGGCGATTCTGATTTTATATCTGCTTATACCCCTTGAAGATAATATTCCTCTTTTGTTTACAGCCTCGGTTTTTGTAACCTCCCTGCTGGAATTTTTGACAGGTTTTGTGCTTAAAAAGATTTATAATACAACCTGGTGGGACTACAGCGACAGAAAATTTAACATAAAGGGTTATGTCTGCCTTGAATGCAGTATTTTCTGGGGAATTATAAGTGTTTTTCTGGTTAAGGTTTTAAACCCCCTTATAGAGGCGCCCATAAAGCTTTTGCCCATATGGCTTGGGCTGACGGCAACAGCTGCTTTATCTGTATTATTTATAACCGACTGTATTGTAACTGTTTTGACAATGAATAATCTCTGTTCACAGCTTGAAAGCCTTGAAAAAATAGCGGCGGAAATGCGCCAAATTTCCGATGAATTAAGCGTAACCGTTTACGAAGGAGCCTCAGAACTTAAGGAATTTAAGGAAACAAACGACCTTCGCTTAAGGGAACTTAAGGAAACAAACAAAACAAGATTTAAAGAACAGTTAGGTGAGTTTAAAGAGAAAGTTGAAGCAAACGAAAGGTATATGCAAAGAAGACGTGAAACAAACGAAGTGCGTATGAATGAATTAAAAGAAAAATACAGACTTCTTTTCAGCGAAATAAAACACCGCAGAAAGCGCCTTTTAGCGGCTTTCCCCAACATAAAAAACGAAAAATATCAATCTCAGCTTGACAAGCTTACAAAACATTTAAGACGAGGTGACGAAAATGTATGATACAAGCGAAATTGAAACATATAATGCATACAACAACAGATATTTAAAACTTCTTGCGGAAAAATATCCTACTATTCAAGATGTCTGTACGGAAATAATTAACTGTGAGGCTCTTTTAAATCTGCCTAAGGGAACTGAACACTTTATGTCAGACCTTCACGGCGAATATGAAGCCTTCTTTCATATTTTAAATAACTGCTCAGGCGTTATAAAGGAAAAGGTTGAGCTTCTTTTTTCCGAAACATTAAGCAGTGAGGAAATTTCCGATCTTTGTACGCTGATTTACTACCCCTCCGACAAAATCAATCTTATCAAAAAAATGGGAAAGGCAACCCCTGACTGGTATGTTTTTGTACTCAGACACCTTATTGATTTGGCAAAATATCTTTCTTCAAAATATATAAGGGCAAAGGTCAGGAGCGCTTTACCCAAGCCTTATGTAAATATTATGGACGAACTTCTCCATGCCCAGCCCGACGAAGACAACAACCAGCTCCGCTATCACAACAAGATTATAGAAACTCTTATACGTCTTAACAACGGAGACGATTTTATCGAGGCTCTTGCCTCACTTATAAAAAGGCTTTCCGTTGACAGACTTCATATTGTCGGTGATATTTTCGACAGAGGAGCAAGACCCGACACAATTATGGATATGCTTATGGATTATCACTCAATCGATATTGAATGGGGGAATCATGATATCCTGTGGATGGGTGCGGCGGCAGGCAGCGAGGCCTGCGTTGCCACTGTTGTAAGAAACAGCATATCCTACAATAATATGGACGTTTTGGAAAAGGGCTACGGCATAAGCCTCCGCCCTCTGACAATTTTTGCCGAACATACATATCCCGAATATTCCAATCTTGTTGAGGCGTCGAAGGTAGCTATATCCATAATACTCTTTAAGCTTGAAGGTCATATAATAAAGCGCCACCCCGACTATGGTCTTGACTCAAGAATACTTTTAAGTAAGATAAACCACACAAATAAAACCGTAAATATTGACGGAAAGGACTATGAGCTTAACGATATACCTTTGACGACAATTGACCCTAAAAATCCTCTTGAGCTTACGGAAGGGGAACTTGAGGTTATAAACGGTCTTGTTTCAGCATTTAAGGAAAGCGAGCGTCTTCACAAACACATACGTTTCCTCTACGACAAAGGCAGTATTTATAAGGTTTACAACGGAAACCTTCTTTACCACGGCTGTATTCCCTTAGACGATGACAGAAATTTCAACAGAGTAAACTTCGACGGAAAAATCTACTGGGGCAAATATTATATAGACTATGCCGATTATACCGCAAGACGGGCCTATGTAAAGGGAGAAAGAAGCGCCCTCGATTTTATGTGGTATCTCTGGACGGGAAACAAATCTCCCCTTTGCGGAAGAATTATTAAAACCTTCGAAAGAATGATGGTTAAGGACGAATCCACCTGGGAAGAACCTCAGGACAACTATTATACCCACTATAACAGTGAGGCAACCTGCAGTATGATTTTAAGAGAATTCGGTCTTTTCGAGCCTTCATCTCACATTATAAACGGTCATACCCCCGTAAAGGTAATTAAAGGGGAAAGCCCTATTAAGGGCGGAGGAAAGCTGATTATAATTGACGGAGGATTCTGCCGGGCATATCAAAAAACAACAGGAATTGCCGGTTATACGCTTATTTTCAACTCCCACGGAATAAGGCTTATGTCTCACCACCCCTTCAAGAGCCGCCAGTCTGCCATTGTGGAAAACAAAGACATTCTTTCCGTTTCCGAAAGAATAGAAACGATAAACCACAGAGTAATGGTAAGCGATATAGATTCGGGCAAAAAAATCCGCCAGACTATAGCAGATTTAACCGAACTTCTTTCAGCCTACCGCTCCGGAACAATCGTCCCGAAATTTGTATAAAAACATAATGCCTGAGCTTGTGTTTTCGGACAGCAGCTCAGGCTTTTTCATTTTAACCTTAAAAAAAATCTTAAAAAATATATAAACATTTTAAAAAGAATTATTTGCTACAATAGTGTTGAAAGGAGGAAAATTATGAATAACAGCTACAACGTGCTTACGGTTGACGATGACAGAGAAATTGTGGAAAGCATATCAATATTTTTAAAAGGAGAGGGCTATAATGTTTTTAAGGCATATAACGGCAGACAAGCCATTGAAACCGTTATGGAAGAGGAAATACACATTATGATTCTCGATATTATGATGCCGGAAACAGACGGCATACAGGCACTTTTAAAAATAAGGGAGAATAAAAACATTCCCATAATTCTCTTAAGCGCCAAATCGGAAAACAAAGACAAAATTTTAGGCTTAACCGCCGGCGCCGATGATTATGTAACAAAACCCTTTGACCCTTCGGAGCTTATGGCGAGGGTTAAATCACAGCTGAGACGTTACACCAGCTTAGGCTCGATGGAGAAATCCGACAGGCTTATTGTTATAGGGGGAATTACCGTAGACCTTGACGCCAAAAAGGTAACTGTTGACGGAGAGGTGAAACACTTTACCCCTATAGAATACAAAATTTTAACTTTGCTGTGTCAAAACATGGGCAAAACCTTTTCCGCCGGAGAAATTTACGAAAGGATTTGGAACGGGGAAACGGCGGTTAATGACAGCTCAATAGCCGTACATATTCGCCACATAAGAGAAAAAATAGAAATCAACCCGAGAGAGCCTAAATATCTTAAGGTTGTCTGGGGAATAGGCTATAAAATGGAAGGGGGATAACTATGAAAAAAATATTTTTATCCAAAATAACAAAGCTGATTATATTTTTGCTTTCGGCTTTTTGTGTTTTCAGTGCTGTTTTTATTCTTATATACGTAGACAACACAGGCTATAGGCTGCACGAAACGGAGTATGAAAAAAGCTATGCCTTTTCATCTGAAATTCGAACCTGTTTAAATATAATCGACAATGCGGTTTATGAAAAAAATTATTCCCAAAAAGCAAGCATTTTAAAAGGGGTTGACGAAAGCAAAGTAAAATATTATATAAATCAAGACGGAGAGGAGCTTACAAACTTTAAAACCTCTCCCGAGGATTACAGAAATTTTACACTTTATTATATTTACGACAGGGCGGCGGAAACAGCGGAAAACAACGCTTATTCTCCGAGAGGAGAAACCTATTTTGCGGATTCAGAATATTTTTCCTATATATACCAAACAAATGGTCTTGACAAGCTTTTTATAGGCTTTGACATAAACGGTTTTTCAGAAGAAAAGTCTTTTTGGCAGAAGGAAAAAAACAATGTTAACGGTTTTATATGCACTCTGCCGGTTCTTGCGGTTTTGTTTTTATTTTGCCTTGTTTACCTGACAGTTACAGCAGGCTGCGAGGGAGACACAGACGAAATCAAGCTTAATTTTATCGACAAAATTCCGGCGGAAATAATAATAGCAGTGGCAGTTTTTATATTTTCCGTTAGCCTTGGTCTTTTCGTGTTAATTTGGGATATGCTTTATTATGCCGGACTTTCCGTAAATGAAGTGGGTTATCTTTCCGGAATGGAGACAGCAGCAGCATATGCTTTGATTTTGCTTTTGTGGCTTTCTCTTGTAAAATCTGTTAAAACCAAAAACTTTTTAAACAGGTTTTTGATTTTCCGCATATTAAAGGGATTTCTGAAAGCTGTTAAAGAATTTGAAGGCTGCTGTGTTTCAATTGCGGAATATAAGCTGGGAGGTCTTGCCGCATATATACCCAAATTAGGTGTTATTTTGGGAATCGCCCTTTTCTTTTTGGGAATAGCCTGTGAAGAATGGGAAATATGGCTTGCGGAAATCCCCTTGATATTTTTCTTTTTGCTTTTGTCTCGTTTTTCAAAGTTTTTGAGCCAAACGGATATAATCAAAAAGGGAATAGATGAGATAAAAAGCGGGAATACAGATTATAAGACAGAGGGAGTTGAAATACCCTATTTAAAGGGAATGGCGGATAACCTGAATGAAATAGGAAACGGGCTGACACTTTCCCTCGAAAGCGCCTTAAAGTCGGAAAGAATGAAAACCGAACTTGTAACAAATGTATCTCACGACTTAAAAACTCCCCTTACGTCTATAATAAACTTTTCCGGGCTGCTCTGCGGTGAAGAATTAACTCCGCTGCAGGCAAATGAATATGCAAAAATAATTTATGACAAAAGCAAACGGCTTAAAAGCCTGACTTCAGACCTTTTCGATATGGCAAAGCTTCAAAGCGGAAGTGAAGAAATGAATTTCGAAAAAATCGACCCGCGTCTGCTTATACGTCAAATACTGGCTGAATATGAAAAGGCAATAGCCGGTTCCGGTTTGGAATTTATAACCGAATTTCAAAACAGTGAACAGTTTATAACTGCCGACGGAAAAAAGCTTTCAAGGGTAATTTGCAATCTTATTGACAACTGTCTTAAATATTCTCTTGAAAACACAAGGGTTTACATTACGGTTAAAGAAGTATCGCCGGGTACTGTTTTCGAAATAAAAAATATACCAAAAAACCGACTTGACTGTAACCCCGAAGAGCTTACGGAACGCTTTGTAAGAGGCGATTCTTCCCGTTCCACCGAGGGCAGCGGTTTGGGCTTGGCAATAGCCAAAAGCTATACTCTTGCAAACAAGGCGGATTTTGCCGTAAGGGCAGACGGTGACCTTTTCAAGGTTATAATAACTTTTACACTTTGTCCGTAAATTCCCATGTACATCGCATTCCACCATACTATAAAAGCCTCGATTACTCCGTGCTAAACGCACTCCCGCAATCGGTTCCGGTAAAAACCCGGTATTTATTTTTAAAAGGATTTGAAAGACAGCCGTCAGTCTGTTATAATAGCTTTATACCAAAGAAAAAAATCTTTTGATTTACGAGGTGAAACATATGGCATTTGACGGCATAACGGTAAACGCCGTATTAAGTGAATTAAACAGCAGTATTTTAAACGGAAAAATAGATAAGGTATATCAGCCGGAAAAGGACGCTGTGGTTTTGCAGATAAGGTCTTTCGGCAGTTCATACAGGCTTTTTTTAAGTGCAAACCCTTCGGCGCCCAGATTTAATCTTACGGAATCGAAATTTGAAAACCCACAGACACCGCCCCTTTTCTGTATGGTTCTCAGAAAAAGGATCGGCGGCGGAAAAATAACGAAAATATATCAGCCCGACTTTGAAAGACAGGTTATTTTTGAAATAGAGACAGTAAACGAAATGGGGGATTATGTTACAAACAGGCTAATTCTTGAAATTATAGGAAGACACTCAAATCTTATACTTGTAAGCGATGAGGGTATTATTCTCGAATCGGCAAGACATATAAACTATGAGTTAAGCTCTGTAAGAGAGGTTCTCCCGGGCAAAAAATATGAAAATCCGCCGTCACAGGGGAAATTTAACCCCCTTGAGCTTTCCGAAGAGAACTTTTCGAAGGCTCTTTCCGATAATCCCTCGGTTAAAATTCAGCAGCTTATATACAGGTCATATACGGGTATAAGCCCCGTTATGGCGGAGGAGATATGTTACAGGGCGGGGCTTAATTCATCTTTAAACACAGAAGAATTAGACTCCCAAGGCAAAAAAGCTCTTTTTACTTCCTTTAAGTCTGTTTTTGAAGATATAAAAGCCGAAAAATTCCAACCTTCCGTATATTTTGAAAAAGACGGCAGACCCAAAGAATTTTCGCCTGTTTGTTTGAGCTGTATATCGGGGCTTAGATATGAACAATATGAAAGCTGTTCTGTTATGCTTGAGGCTTTTTATTCAAACAGGGATATGATTTTCAGAATGAACCAGAAAACACATGACTTGAAAAAGTTGATTTCGAATAATATCGAAAGATGTGTCAAGAAAAAAGATATTCAAAACAGAACCTTAATAAGCATAAGAAACAGAGAAACCCACAGACTTTGGGGAGAGCTTTTAATATCATATGCCTACAGCATAAAAAGCGGCGATAATGAGGCTAAAGTTATTAATTTTTATGATGAAAATCAAGCCGAAATAACAATACCCCTTGATCCGGATTTGTCTCCGCAGGAAAACGCACAGAAATATTTCAAAAAATACAACAAAGAAAAGCGAACCTTTGCCGCTCTTCAAACCCAAATAAAGGAAAATGAAGAGGAGCTTTACTACCTTGAAAGTGTTATGAACGGGGTTGAAGGCTGTACAAGCGAACAGGATATAAAAGAAATAAGACGGGAGCTTTTTGACCAAGGTTATATAAAGAAACACAAGGGCTTTGAAAAAAATAAAAAGAGTAATAAAAAATCTGCACCGCTGCATTTTGTGTCTTCAGACGGTTTTTCAATAGCCGTAGGAAAAAACAACACCCAAAATGACGAGCTGATGATGAAAACAGCTAAAAATTCAGACCTTTGGTTTCACACAAAGCAGATTCCCGGTTCTCATGTTATTGTTTTTACCGAGGGAAGGGAAGTTCCCGACACAACAATAACCGAGGCGGCTGTCCTTGCTGCTTATTACAGCAAGGCAAGACAGGGCAGTCTTGTTCCCGTTGACTATACACCGAAACGGTTTATAAAAAAGCCCAACGGCTCAAAGCCCGGTTTTGTAATTTACACAACAAATAAAACCGCTTATGTTACTCCTACAGAGGAATTTGTCGAAAAGCTTAAAAAAGAATAAAACAAAAAGAAAGAGTATCGGCAATTTTCCGGTACTCTTTTTGTTCCTGTCAGCTTGCTTTTAACTCCAAACGGAGTCTGTCGGCAATAAGGGCAATAAACTCACTGTTTGTGGGTTTTCCCTTGCTGCTGTTTATTGTATAGCCGAAAAGGCTGTTTATGGAGTCAACTCTGCCTCTTGACCAGGCAACCTCTATAGCGTGGCGGATTGCTCTTTCAACACGGCTTGAGGTTGTTCTGTGTTTTTTGGCTATTGTGGGGTAAAGTTTTTTGGTAATATAGTTTAAAACATCTATATCGTTAATCGCCATAATAATAGCGTCCCTCATATAATGATAGCCCCTTATGTGAGCCGGTACGCCTATTTCGTGGAGAATATTCGTTACCCTTGCCTCCAAGTCATATTCGCTGTTTCTCGAAACCACAATACTGTTGTTTAAGCCGGTAACCCCCAAGGGATCTTTAATCTGCCTTATTCTTGTGGTAAGCATATCAAGGTCGATGGGCTTTGCAATATAATAATATGCCCCGGCGGCAATTGTTCGGAGTGTAAACTGTTCGCTTGTTATGGCTGTTAAAATTATACATTTGGTGCTTACCTTTTCGCCGCTTTCGTTCAGCCTTTCCAAAACACCCAGACCGTCAAGACCGGGAAGAATTCCGTCAATAAGGGCAATATCAGGTTTTATTTCCATAATTTTAGAATAAGCCGTTTCGCCGTCTTTAACTATATCAACAACCGCCATATCATTCTGTTTTTTCAAATGATTTGAAAGAACTCCGTAAAAGTCTTCGTTGTCGCCTGCGATTAGAATTGTGATTTGATTTTTGTTCATTGTTTCGTCCTCCTGATTTTAATAAGTCTTTTCCAAATATGGTATTTTTTACCACTAAATTCATTATACTACAACTTTTATTAAAATGCAAGAAGAATTTTCCATAAATTACCATAACTTTTTGCCGCTTTTTTGTGCAGACTTAAGGCGAATTAATCATCGTTTCCTTAAATCAACTCAAAATATTTTCAGCCCTGGGGCAAACCGTAAAGGGAAAGAGACGCATTGCTGTAGCGTCTGTCAAGACTTACCTCACTTCCGAACCATTCGGGTATTTTAAAATCCGCCACCTCGGCTAAACTTTTAAATTCCACCTCTACATTCATAAATCCCTCCAAATCTCCTTTATAAATGTCAACTTCGGCAATGAGGTCGTTTTCAAGAGGCACAATATACCTGTATTTTTCAATAACATTTCCTTCTGTTTTTTTCATAAGCCCTTCAAACTGCTCTCTTGTAAGGGGATATTCAAATTCAGTTCTTTCAATAAAACCGGCACCCTTAAATGTAAAAATATATTCTTCGTTTCTCTTTCTCAGCCTCATTGTGGGGTTTCTTGAAATATATGCTTGAATTATATGATATTTTTCACAGTTTTCCAGATTTTCGGGCAGTTTCTTTATTAAAAATTTTCTTTCCGTTTCTTTGTTGTTTATGTTCATAAATTTCACCTGTTATGAAGTGACCTTTTGTCAAGTAAAATTTTCAAAAAATCACCACAT
>JAJQBF010000215.1 GCA_021203425.1 Clostridiales bacterium
AGTTTTGAAATGTTTTTGTTATTTCAAGTGTCTACTCTAAGGGGATTATATCACGGTAAGCCTCTTTTATTTGTTATAAATTATTTTGAAACTGAGAAAGCACTGCTTTGGGAGGAGCTATGCTTTCAAGCTAAAATATTAAGGAGATGAATTATATAATAACACGGCCGTCCGAAGAAAACGCCGTATTATCCGGTTTTCATTAGGTCAGTAAACAACAATTCCCTTAATTTCTTAAATATTTGTCACATTCCAGTGCGGCGTCTCTGCCCTCGTGGATTGCCCAAACTACAAGTGACTGACCTCTTCTCATATCTCCGGCGGAAAATACACCGTTTAAATTTGTGCGGTATTTTCCGGGAGGTGTAAGAACATTGCTTCTTTGATTTGTCTGAAGCCCTATTTCATTTATAATATTCTGTTCGGGACCCATAAAGCCCATAGCTATAAGCAAAAGCTGACAGGGAAGAACCTTTTCGGAGCCTTTTATTGTCTTGGGCACCATTCTGCCCTTTTGATTAATCCATTCTACCTTTGATGTGTGAACCTCTTTAATGTTTCCGTAGGAATCCCTCACTAATTTTGTAGCTGTCGTAAGATAGGTTCTGGGGTCTTTGCCGTAGAGGTAAATTGCCTCTTCCTGACCGTAGTCAACCTTCTTGATTCTGGGCCACTGGGGCCATGGGTTTTCCTCTCGTCTGCCTACTGTAAGCTCGGGCATAATTTCAAGCTGGGTTACACTCTTACAGCCGTGGCGGATAGAGGTTCCCACACAGTCGGTTCCCGTATTGCCGCCGCCTATTATAACAACGTCCTTACCCTTTGCGGAAACAAACTCTCCGTCTTCAAGGTTTGAGTCAAGAAGGCTCTTTGTGTTTCTTCTTAAGAAGTCAACAGCAAAGTAGATACCGTTTAAGTCTCTGCCCTCAATCTGTAAATCTCTGGGCTTTGTTGCGCCGCAGCAGAAAACAGTAGCGTCAAACTCACCTACAAGCTTTTCAGCTGAGTAGTCCTTTCCTATTTCCGTATTTGTCTTAAACTCAATGCCTTCAGCAGCAAGTATGTCAATACGTCTTTGGACTATAGACTTATCAAGTTTCATATTGGGAATGCCATACATAAGCAAACCGCCGCATCTGTCGGCTCTTTCGAAAACAGTTACACTGTGACCCAGCCTGTTTAAAAGCTGAGCGCAGGCCAAGCCCGAAGGACCTGAGCCTATAACGGCAACGCTTCTTCCCGTTCTTACCTTGGGAACAACGGGAACAACCTTCCCCTCTTCAAACATTTTGTCTATAATGTGTACTTCTATATTTTTAACCGTAACAGCCGGCTCATGCATACCGAGAGTACAGCTGCCCTCGCAAAGTGCCGGACAAACTCTTCCCGTAAATTCCGGGAAGGGGCTTGTAAGAGACAAACGGCGGTAGGCCTCTTCATACTTTCCTCTGTAAACCAAATCGTTCCACTCGGGAATAAGGTTTCCCAAGGGGCAGCCCCCTACTGTAGGGTCACCTGTGTGGCAGAAGGGAATTCCGCAGTTCATACATCTTGCCCCCTGTTTTCTCAGGTGAGCCTCATCAAAATGTGTGTGGAATTCGCCCCAGTCCTTAATTCTTTCCTCGGGAGCTCTGTCTGTGGGAAGTTCACGGTTATATTCCAAAAATCCTGTGGGTTTACCCATTATGGATCACGCTCCTTTCAGGCTGAATATAGGCTGTGCCCATTACTTCGGCAAAAGCCTTCATATTCGATTCTTCGTCTGTCATTCCCGTTTCCTTGCACTTCTTTATTTCTTCAACAACAGCCTTGTATGTTTCGGGAATTACCTTAACAAAATTATTTACCTCTTTATCCCAATTATCAAGAAGATACTTAGCTCTCTTGCTGCCTGTATATTTAAGGTGGTTTTGAATCATTGTCTTAAGCTCGTTTCTGTCCTCTTCCGAATCCATGTTTTCTATAAGAACAAGACCCTTGTTGCAGCGGCTCTCGAAATCTCCGCCCATATTATAAACATAGGCTACACCGCCGGACATACCTGCGCCGAAGTTTCTGCCTGTGCTGCCCAAAATAGCGACCTTTCCTCCTGTCATATACTCACAGCCATGCTGACCTACACCCTCAATAACAGCGGTTATGCCTGAATTTCTGACACAGAATCTTTCTCCTGCCATACCGTTTATGTAGGCTTCGCCGTGGATAGCGCCGTAAAAGGCTACGTTTCCTATAATTACGTTTTCCGCAGCGTCAAATGGTGAATCCTCGGGAGGAACAACTATAATTTTTCCGCCTGAAAGACCCTTGCCTATATAGTCATTTGAGTCCCCTACAAGTTTCATTGTTATGCCATAAGTCTGGAAAGCACCGAATGACTGACCGGCTGAACCTTCAAAGGTTAAATTAATTGTGTCATCGGGCAAGCCCTTTGCACCGTAAACCTTTGTAATTTCTCCTGAAAGAATTGTTCCCACAACTCTGTTTATGTTTGTTATCTTAAGTGAAGAATTAATCTTCTTTCCGTCCTTAATAGCCGGCTCGCAAAGTCTTATAAGTGCATTTATATCTATGGAATTTTCAAGCTTGTGATCCTGTTTCATTGTACAGTATCTTTCATTGTCGTTTGAACATATTTTAGGCTGATAGAGAAGGTCTGTTAAATCCACTCCGGCTGCCTTCCAGTGTTCCGCACATCTGGGTACAAGCTTTTCAACGTGACCTCCTATAAGGTCGTTTACTGTTTTAGCGCCTATCTTTGCCATCCATTCACGGAGATCCTGCGCTATAAACTTCATAAAGTTTTCAACATACTCAGGCTTTCCGCAGAATTTAGCCCTCAAATGAGGATTCTGTGTGGCAACACCTACGGGACAGGTGTCAAGGTTACAAACTCTCATCATTACACAGCCCATTGAAATAAGGGGACCTGTAGCGAAACCGAATTCCTCAGCACCTAAAAGTGCGGCAACAAGAACGTCACGACCTGTTAAAAGCTTTCCGTCTGTTTCTATTGTAACCCTGTTTCTTAAGTTATTCATAAGAAGAGCCTGATGTGTTTCAGCAACACCCAGCTCCCAAGGAAGACCTGTGTGTCTTACAGATGTTCTGGGGGCAGCGCCTGTTCCTCCGTCATAGCCGGAAATAAGAATAACGTCTGCCAGACCCTTAGCAACACCTACGGCAATAGTACCTACTCCTGCCTCTGAAACAAGCTTAACTGAAATTCTTGCGTCTCTGTTGGCATTCTTAAGGTCGTGAATAAGCTGAGCCAAATCTTCTATTGAATAAATATCGTGGTGGGGCGGAGGTGAAATAAGTGATACGCCGGGGGTTGAATGTCTTGCCTTTGCAATCCAGGGGTAAACCTTCTTTCCGGGTAAGTGACCGCCTTCGCCGGGCTTTGCGCCTTGAGCCATCTTTATCTGAATTTCAATAGCATTCTGTAAATAGTTTATGGTTACACCGAATCTTCCCGAAGCAACCTGTTTAATGGCAGAACTTCTTGAATCTCCGTTGGGGTCTTTTATATATCTTTCGGGGCGCTCGCCGCCTTCGCCTGAGTTTGACTTTCCGCCTAAACGGTTCATAGCTATAGCCATACACTCGTGAGCCTCTTGACTGATTGAACCGTAAGACATAGCCCCTGTTTTAAATCTTTTAACGATAGATTCTACAGGTTCAACCTGATCTATGTTTATAGGCTTGTCAATAAGCCTTATTTTTAACATACTTCTTATTGTACAAAGCTGTTCGGAATAGTCATTCATCATTTCGGCAAATTCCTTATACAGCTTATAATCACCGGTTCTTACAGCCATCTGAAGTTTATAAACGGCTTTCGGATTGAAAATATGATATTCTCCCCTGTTTTTCCACTTATATTCACCGCCGGCTTTAAGAGCGTCTCCCTTTGTAATGGGGTCGAAAGCTTCGCTGTGTCTTATAGTGGTTTCTCTCTGGAGCTCCTGAATTCTCATACCGCCGATTCTTGAAACCGTACCTGTAAAATATTTGTCAATAAGCTCTTCCGAAAGACCCAAAGCCTCGAAAATCTGTGCACCTTGATATGACTGTACTGTTGATATACCCATTTTGGACATTATTTTAACAATACTCTTTGATATTATCTGTCTGTAAAGTTTCTGAGATTCCTCAGGTGTTTTGTCAATATAGCCCTCCTTATATATATCGGCTAAGGTTTCATAAGCAAGATAGGGGTTAATTCCGTTTGCGCCGTAGCCTACAAGAGTAGCGAAGTGGTGAACCTCTCTTGGCTCCCCTGTTTCAAGTACGATTGAAACCTGCATACGCTTTCCGTTTTCTATAAGGTGGTGATGAAGACCGGCTGTTGCCAAAAGAGCAGGTATAGCCGCTTTGTTTTCTTCTACTCCCCTGTCGGAAAGAACAAGTATATTGCAGCCATGCTCAACAGCCAAATCCGCAGCGGCAAAAATTTCTCTCATAGCCGTCTGAAGACCCTTTTCTCCGTCTGTGCGGTAGAACATAGGTATGGTAACCGCCCTAAAGTCTTCTGTGTCAAGGGCTTTAAGCTTTTTAAGCTCTTCATCTGTAAGTATGGGTGTGTCGCTCTTGATTCTTCGGCAGTTTTTAGCCTCGGGCTCAAGAAGATTGCCCTCGCCGCCGAAATAACAGATTGAACTTGTAACAACCTGTTCTCTTATAGCGTCAATAGGCGGGTTTGTAACCTGTGCGAAAAGCTGTTTGAAATAGTTATACAAAAGCTGTGGTTTCTGTGAAAGTACGGCAAGAGGCGCATCAAAGCCCATAGCTGTAATAGGGTCTTCGCCCTTATCCATCATAGCCTTAAGGGTTAAGTCGATATCTTCCCAAGAATAGCCGAAAGCCTTCTGTCTTGTTAAAAGAGGCAGCTTTTCATCAAATATATTCTTCTTTATTTCAAAGGGACGTGAAATTTCCTCCAAAGCCCTTAAGTTTACCTCGCCTAAGTGTTCGGCGGAGAATTTCTCTTTTAATTCCTCAAAAAATTCATTTATCGTAAAGGGTTCCTTTTCGGAAGTCTCAAGGCTGTCAAGCTCAACCAAATTTTCTTCAAGCCACTCTCCGTAAGGTTTCTCCGTAACAACCTTCTGCTTAATTTCCGCATCATCTATAATACGGCCTGCCTCTGTGTCTATAAGAAGCATCTTTCCTGGGCGAAGTCTTTCCTTCTTTACGATATGACTGCTCGGTATGTCAAGGACACCTACTTCTGATGAAAGAACAACCCTTCCGTCGTCTGTAACATAATATCTTGCCGGACGAAGACCGTTTCTGTCAAGGGTTGCCCCTACTACACTGCCGTCTGTAAAGCCTATAGCCGCAGGACCGTCCCAAGGCTCAATCATTGTTGAGTTGTAAGCGTAGAAATCCCTCTTTGACTTATCCATTGAGCTGTCGTTTTCCCAAGGCTCGGGAACAACCGTCATAATAGCTCTGGGCAGAGAATAGCCCGAAAGGTAAAGGAGCTGAATATAGTTGTCAAGCATAGCCGAGTCGGAGCCGTCTTCATTTACCGCCGGAAAAATCTTTTTAAGGTCATCTCCGAAGGTTGCAGACTTATACATATTTTCTCTTGCCTTAGACCAGTTTATGTTGCCCCTTATTGTGTTAATTTCACCGTTATGCATAAGAAAACGGTTGGGGTGTGCTCTTTCCCAACTGGGGAAGGTGTTTGTTGAAAATCTTAAATGAACCATAGCAATAGCCGACTTCATATCAAGATCCATAAGGTCGAGGTAAAATCTGCTTACCTGTTCCGGCGTAAGCATACCCTTATATACAATAGTTCTTGACGAAAGAGACGCAAAGTAGAAGTAGTTGTCTCCCCCTCTGCAATATCTTATTTCTCTTTCGGCTCTTTTCAAAATCACAAATAATTTTCTTTCAAAATCAATACCCGATTTTACTTCAGGCGCTCTTTCTATAAAAACCTGAACGATATGGGGCATATTTTCCATCGCCGTAACGCCTATACAGTCACAGTAACAGGGCACCTCTCTTACTCCCAAAAACTTCTGTCCCTCTTCGAGAATAATACCCTTAAGCGTAGCTAAACTTCTTGTTCTTGTTTCTATATCAGGCGACAAAAAGAGCATACTTACCCCGTAATCGCCTTTTTCGGGCAGCTTGATTCCGTCATTCTGACAAACCTTTTTCATAAAGCCGTGAGGTATCTGTAAAAGTATGCCTGCGCCGTCGCCTGAATCCGGGTCGGAGCCTGCGCCGCCTCTGTGCTTAAGATTTTTCAGAATTTCAATGGCATTAGTTACGAGGTTATGAGTTACTTTTCCGTCAATATTGGCAATAAAACCGATACCGCAGTTGTCATGCTCAAACCTCGGGTCATATAAACCCTGTTTTTTTGGTAAACCGTTATAGTCCACTGCAATTCCCTCCTTAACATTATTACAATTACATCTATAGAAAAACCTAAAAGCAAATATTTTATATGCTTTTCTATATACATATACAGACACAAAAAGGGACATTGAACTCCAATATCCCTAAATAAACATACCGTCTTCTGTATGTCTAAAACATATTGTACTCCCATCTTTTCAAAAAATCAAGCCTTTTTTTAATTTTTTTGTATTTTCGCTTTTATATATCGTTTTTGACCAACAAAGTAAGTTTCCCGTCCGGCGGAAAATCTCAGATGAACTGTTAAACGAAGTTAAGACTTAAATTTACCGTAACCTTCGTTTTAGCCTCGGCGGCACTGCCGTATTTTTTATAAAGTTCTCTGTTTTCCTGCTTTAAAAGACTGTTTAATGAAAGGGCATCGCAGTCTGTTTTTTCGAGGCTCAACAGCGCCGCCTCTGTCTGTGAATATATTTCTTTCTTAAAAGCCTCTAAATATTCCGACCCGTTGGCTGCAATTTCATCATCTGTATAATTCCACATATTGCCGACAGCATTTATTGTAATATCCAGCTTAAGGACACCGTCTTCTTCATAAAAGCTGCAGTCCGTTTCCCTTTCTATAATGTCTGCCGTTATTGCCGGATTGTCACAAGTCAAAGTTCCGTTTGAACCTTTTCCCGTCAGCCACATAAAACCCTGAGCCTCTCTTCTGTTTAATATTGCGGCAAGAGAATTATTTTTGAGAACCGCTGCCGAAGAAAAGGCAGGCTCATCATTCTCTATGGATAAAACAGGTATAACGGCGGTTTTATCCTCCGAATTATCCTTTAAATAAGCAAGAAGGGTTTCTTTATTAACGAAAGTTTTTTCGTTTTTTCCGCTGTCATAATAGCCTGATATAAAAAATCCCGTCAATTTATCTTCCTTAGGTTCGGAGTTCATAATTTCCCTTATTTCGTATGCCCCCACAAGAAGTATATTTTTATCTATCTGAACATTATCAGACAAATAAGCCGTCAGTTCTTTTAAAGCCTTTTCACATCTCAAAAGCCCCATACCCGTAATTACGGTCTGCATATGACCGAAATAAAGCTGTTTTGTCTGCTTTCCGTCTATAAGCTCTATCGCCTCGGCAAGTGTTCCGGCGGTTTCCTCTTTAAGACTTCTTCCGATTTCCTCTTCGTCTTCCAAAACAGGCACAGAAATAATAACCGTATACCCTTCATCTTCGGCATAGTCTACAGCCATAGCAGTACACAGGGAGCGGTCTTCAAGGTCGAAATTATCATAACAGCCGGAAAGCAAAAATGCAGCGAAAACAGACACAATAATAATTGAAACGTAAGCAAGTTTTTTATTCATCATACTCATCTCTCTTAAATCTTAACAGAATATTTAATATTACCGGCAGCACAAAAAAGTATGCCGTACCGAAAAACAGATTAAAGCACAGATTCACATTCATAAGCTCTGTCATATTTTCAGGTATAAGACTTAAAACAAAGCCCAAAAAAGCCGTAAAACATTTTCCCCCTTTCGACGGCAAACCTGTTATGTCCTTAATAAGTTCTCCACCGAAAAATATACTGCCTATGGCAAACATAACAACGGGCAGATAAAAAAAGCTCATTATCACTGCGCCCTTACCTTTTGAAATAACCGATATATCCATAACTTCAACCCCGGGAAAGTCGTAAGAGGCTGTTAAATCAGCCCCCAAAAGGCTTATTGCCCCGAGGTTTACACAAGCGGCGGCAATAACCGCAAACACCATAGCCCACACCGCCGCCGGCTTTACACTGTAGGGCTTTTTAAGGTATGGAAAAGACAGCATAAGAAACTCAAGCCCGCTGAACATAAGGCAGTTGTACAGGCTGCCTTTAATATATATGTTTTTATCGGCGGAAATATTCTCCCCCAGAGAAGAATAATCTGCTTTAAATAAACAGGGAATATAAACCAAGGCAAGAGGAATAAGAATTATAAAAATCAAAATTTCTCCCAGCCTTGCCCTCGTTTCATAGCCTTTAAAGGCTCCGTAAAGACAAGGCAGAAGTGTAACAGCCGAAATTATAAAAACGGGAGTTTTGGGCAAAAGCCACAGCTTGGCAGCGGCAGAAAATATTCTCAAGTCCGACCCTAGGGAAAAAGCCGGCTTTATAACAAGACCTGCCGAAACAAGGCGGCTTAAGGGTCTCCCTATAAGCCTTGACACACCGTCCGAAAAGCCGTAAGCGTTCAGAAAACCGCTTAAAGCACATATCAGAAAAACGGAAACAAGGGCAAAAAAACCGCCGCCCAAAACCAAAACAAAACCCGTATTTCCCAAGCCCAATGCATTATATTTAGGCATAACAATAATAGAAACACCGAGAATATCAAGTATAAGAAGAATTTGAAACTGACGGACAGATATTTTGCCGTTATCCGAATACATAGGCTCACCTCATATCATTATCTTTCAGACGAATTTTTTGTTTGTTGTTTGAAAATACAGGTCTTTTTTTATATGCCCTTACAGGCAGGCGGAAAAAGGTGTCTTTTATGCCCTAGTCTCCTTTAATATCTCCGCCGAAGGGGTAAAGGTAGGGTATGCCGAAACTGCTGAGTGAAGAAAGATGAATAAGAATAACCACAAGAGCCGACCAAAAGCCCACAAGCCCGAAAAGGGAGGCTGCCGCCATTATAAAATATTTTGACAGTCTGTAAGCAGAACTTAGGGCTAACTGAGGAATCGCAAAGGAGCAAATTCCCGTAAGGGAAACAACAATAACCACAATAGGGCTTACAAGACCGGCATCTACCGCTGCCTGCCCTACAATTATGCCGCCTACAATACCCAGTGTCTGACCTATGGCGTCGGGCATTCTCACTCCTGCCTCTCTCAGCGCTTCAAAAGCAAGCTCCATCAAAAATATTTCCAACACACCGGAAATGGGAACTCCGTTTCGTGCCGCCGACATTTTCATAAGTAAAGCCGAAGGCAGCATCGAAGGATTATAAAGGGCAAAACATATATAAAGCCCGGGAAGTGTCAGAGCAATAACCGACGCAATATAGCGAACACATCTTACAAGGCTTGCTGTCTGCCAATTATCATAATAGTCTTCACTGGTCTGATAAAAACAGGCAAGCACCGACGGAAGAATAATAACGAAAGGAGATGTATCGACAACTATAACGATTCTTCCTTCTAAAATTTCAGCCGCCGCTTTATCAGGACGCTCGGTAAGCTGAAATGAAGGAAAGGGGCTTAAAACGTCCTTTGACATAAGCTGAGCCAATATGTTGGAGTCCAAAATTGCATCTATATCTATTTGTTTTATTCTTTTTTCGGTTTCCGCTAAAATTTCAGGCCGTACAATATCCTCTATATAAACTATACCGATGTCGGTTTTACTTCTTCTTCCTGCCTGTGTCTGCTTTATTTTAAGCCCCGGGTCACGAATTCGTCGGCGAATTAAGGCTGTGTTATCCCTGAAGTTTTCACAAAAAGCCTCCTTGGGACCGTTTATGCTCCCTTCCGTGTCGGGCTTGTCTATGCCTCTTTTGGGAAAGTGTTTGGAGGAAATTATAAGCGCCTTGGGAAAGCCGTCTATAAGAAGAAGTGTTTCCCCCGACATAACCTTTTCCGCCGCTTTTTCAAAATCTTCTTCTTCGCCGAAGTCGGCGGTTGTTATCCCCCTGTTTATAAGAGCCTCGGGAAGATTTTCAAAATGCTCCGGCGGAACCTTCCTTATTTCTATCATAAGGGGGTTCAAAATTCGGCTTTCAATCATATCTCTGTCGTTCATTCCGTCAAAATAAAGCAAATAAATAAATGTGTCGGAAACGGGAATTTTACGTTTCACAAGGTCGCCGCAGTCCTTAAACATATCTTCGAAAATTTTAATATTGCTGTTAATTTCAGTAAACATTCAATCACCTAACTATAAATCAGCAGATTTTCATTTTGCTCATTTATAGTTAATATGGATATATTTTTTTCAAAATATACAAAAAACTCCCGATTTTAAAACCGAGAGCTTTAATTGATATCATTACTTATTTTCTTTTTGCTCCGAAGGCGGATTCGTCTTCGGCAATATGATTTTAAATGTCGTTCCTTCTCCTAATTTTGACTTTACTTCTGTTTTTCCGTCATGAGATTCAACAATCCATTTTGCTATGGAAAGTCCCAAACCCGTTCCGGGAATTTCTTTGTTTCGAGATTTATCTCCCTTGTAAAATCTTTCAAAAATTCTGGATATGTCTTCTTCGGCTATGCCGATTCCGTTGTCTGAAATTTCCACTACAGCGTTTTTCCCCTCTTCATATATATCAATAACAGCCTTCTTGTTTTCCGGTTTACCGTACTTTCCAGCATTCTCCAAAAAAATATATATGAGCTGTTTTATAAGGTTTTCATCGGCATATAAATAAATCTTTCCCTTTTCGTTAAAAGTCAGCTCAAGATCGTTTTCCATAGCCTCGCCGTCTCTGACAATATCATTAATAAGCTCGTTTAACAGGAAAACAGTCTTTTTTATTTCATGTTCCTTTTTTTCACCTCTTGCCAAATAAAGCATCTGATTTATCATACCCGACATATATTCCGTTTCGGATTTTATAGATGTTATAGATTCGTCCAAAACAGAGGGGTCGCTTTTACCCCATCTTGATATAAGGTTTGCATATCCCTGTATAACAGAAATAGGGGTTCTCAGCTCATGGGAAGCATCGGAAATAAACTGTTTCTGATTTTCAAAGGAGTCTTCAAGCCTTTTTATCATATCGTTAAAAGTCAGGGCAAGCGCTCTGATTTCATCATCGGCCTCGGGAACATCTATCCGCAGGTTAAGGTCGGAAATACTTATTTTTCCGGCTGTTTCAGTAATATCCGTTACAGGCTTTAAAAACTTTTGGCTTATTAAAACACCTATTAAATAAGCCAAAATTATGCCCAATATATTTACCGCTATAAACAACAGACCGAAAAACGTCATTGTGTTTGATTCATATTCATAAAGCCTGAAAGCCTGAATCAGATAGGAATTATTGTTATAATGTATTGTTTTTTCGCAATACAAATATCTTTCTCCCATAAAATCATAACTTCTCAGCCTTGATTTTTCGTCAGGCTCAGGCATAACACCGGGGTCCATTTGGGGGTTTGTGGCTGCCGGAGGGACAATTCCGCTGTTTACGATAATTCTTACCTCTATATTTTTATCCCCTATAAGAGCGCTAACGTTTTCAACCGTAACATCTCCTCCGGAAAGTATAAATTCTTCAATATCCTCAATTGTGTTCATTAATTCTTTCTTAGAGTTATCTCTGTAATAATAGGATAAATTCATCAATATGAACACCGAAGTAAGTATTAAAGCAACAGCAAATATACCTGCGTAAAGCAGTGTTATCTTTTTGCCTATAGGCATTCGCCGAAACCAAACCGTAAATTTATTCTTCATCGTCTTTAACATAATAACCGACACCACGAATCGTATGGATAAACTTTTCGTTATATTTATCGTCTATTTTTGTTCTTAAATATCTAACATATACATCAACAACATTCGTTTCCCCGAAATAGTCATAACCCCAAACCCTGTTTAAAATCTGTTCTCTTGAAATAACAATATTCTTGTTTTTTATAAGGTAAGCCAAAAGGTCAAATTCTCTCTTTGTAAGGTCAATATTGTTATCCC
Source organism: Clostridiales bacterium (assembly GCA_021203425.1). Taxonomy (GTDB): domain Bacteria; phylum Bacillota; class Clostridia; order Lachnospirales; family CAG-274; genus JAJQCI01. Next base: position 12,075 of record JAJQBF010000215.1, read on the forward strand.
CGAGCTTAACCGTCCTCTTTCCTAAATCAAGAGTTAAGTCTTTAACTGTAAGCTTATTTTCATCGTCGGCCTCCGCCGAGGTTCTCTTATGTTTAAGGGTTACTCTCATTCTCGCCAAAACTTCTTCTATTGCAAAAGGCTTTGTAATATAGTCATCGGCGCCGTTGTCAAGACCCATAACCTTATCCATAACTTCGCCCTTAGCCGTAAGCATAATAATAGGCACATCTGAATTTTTTCTTATTCTTCGGCAGACCTCTATACCGCTTAAACCGGAAAGCATTAAGTCAAGAAGTATAATATTCGGTTTTTCCTCTTCAAATTTTTCAAGAGCCGCCCTTCCGTCATTTGCCACAATAACTTCATAGCCTTCATGTTTGAGCTCCAGCTCAACAAAACGAGCAAGTTTAACTTCGTCTTCAACAATCAAAACCCTTGCTGCACTGTTTTTCATAATCTCATTCCTTTCTTTATATATCTTTTGCTGAATATCTCTGCTATGTTACAATTTCTATATTCATTA
>JAJQBF010000225.1 GCA_021203425.1 Clostridiales bacterium
CCTATGAAGAAAAAATGGTTAAAACCTATAATAATCTTTCAAGTGAATTTGATACTGTAAGAGTAGGCAGAGCAAACCCCAGAGTGCTTGACAGAATTAAAGCCGAGGTTTACGGAACAACTATGCCAATAAACCAGCTTGGTAACATAACAACTCCCGAACCCAGAATAATTCAGATTTCACCCTATGATATTTCAACCCTTAAGGCTATGACAAAGGCTATAGCCGGTTCAGATTTGGGAATTAACCCTTCAAATGACGGAAAGGTTATTCGTCTTGTTTTCCCCGAACTTTCAGAAGAAAGACGTAAGGATTTATCAAAGGACGTTAAGAAAAAGGGCGAGGCTGCCAAGGTTGCTGTCAGAAATATAAGACGTGACGCTATGGATACATTTAAGAAACAGAGTAAGAAAAGCGAGATTACAGAGGACGACCTTAAGGATTTGGAAAAAGAAATTCAAAAGCTGACAGACAAGTATGTTGAAAACGTAGATAAGCTTGTTGCTGCTAAAACAAAGGATATTTTAGCTATTTAAGGAAAAAAATAGAATCAGAAGACAGTATGGGGGCGGTTGTCCCCATTTCTGTTATAGGGAGGAAAATTTATGGATTTACCGAGACATATTGCAGTAATTATGGACGGAAACGGAAGATGGGCAAAGAAGAGATTTCTGCCCAGAATGGTAGGTCACAGAACCGGCTCTGAAAATTTGAAAAAGCTTATAAATGACTGTGATGATTTAGGGCTTGAACATATTACATTTTATGCCTTTTCTACAGAAAACTGGAAACGCTCTCAGGAGGAGGTTTCAAACCTTATGGATCTTTTGAGAGAATATCTTGACGACCACATTAAAAACGAAAAGGACAATAATTTCAGAATCGATTTTATAGGGGATATGTCAAAGCTTGCGCCTGATATTCAGGAAAAAATGAATATTGTAAGAAAGTTATATTCCACCCACAAAGGTATATTCGTTCATATAGCTATGAATTACGGAAGCAGAGACGAAATAAGAAGGGCGGTTACGGAGCTTGCGAAAGATGTAAAAGCAGGACATCTTCAGCCCGAGGATATAACGGAGGAACTTATTTCTTATCATCTTGACACGAGAAATATTCCCGACCCTGAGCTTTTAATAAGAACCAGCGGTGAAATGAGACTTTCAAATTTTCTTATGTGGCAGCTTGCCTATTCCGAGTTTTATTTTTCCGACAAGTTTTGGCCCGATTTTAAGATAAATGACTTGCTTGAAGCCGTAAAAAGCTATAACAGCCGTGACAGACGCTTTGGCGGACGGAACGAGGTGAAGTGATGTGCTTGTAAGAATATTGACAGCCGTTATAGGTTTGCCGCTTTTAATATTTATTGTTTGGCTTGGGGGTGTGCCTCTTGCTTTGGCGGTTTATGCCATTTCTGTTTTGGGAATGTATGAATTTTATAAAGCGGTAAGCGGCAGTCTTAAGCCTATCCACAGCGTCGGGTTTATGATGGAGGCTCTTTTGGTGTTATCTCTGTTTTTAGCGGAGTTTTCCGCCCCTGCCTTGGCGTTTGAATTTTTAGGGCTGTTTTTCATACTGCTTATGTTTCTTGTTTTTAAGCATGACAAATATACTGTTGTTGACGCAGCTGTTACGGTTTTCGGCTTTTTGTATATAGGTGCTCTTCTTTCAACGATTATTGTTTTGCGTCAAGAGTCCATATTTTATGTTTGGTTTGCCGTTATATTTGCTTTTGCAAGCGACACAGGAGCATATTTTTCAGGTGTAACACTGGGAAAGCATAAGCTAGCGCCTGTTTTAAGCCCTAAAAAATCAATAGAAGGGGCTGTAGGGGGGCTTATTGCCTCGGCTTTGGTGACGGTTATTTACGGCTTGTTTGCTTTCAAACAGAGTTCTGCTGATGTTTTGTTTATAGGTTATATGGCTGCTTTCGGCGGGATAGGTTCTGTTTTGGCTCAGCTAGGTGATTTGACGGCATCGAGTATAAAAAGAAAAGCGGATATAAAAGATTACGGAAACATATTCCCCGGGCATGGCGGTGTTTTGGACAGATTCGACAGTGTTTTGTTTACGGCGCCTTTTGCCCTTGCAGGGTGTTATATTATTTTCGGAATGTTATGGAGTTGATATTATATGACAGAGAAATTAGCGATTTTGGGTTCTACCGGCTCTATAGGAACCCAAGGGCTTGAGGTTTGCGACAGCGTCGGAACTATTGAGGTTTTGGGGCTTACGGCAAATAAAAATATAGGGCTATTGGAAGATCAAATAAGGAAATACAGGCCGAAGCTTGCGGCTGTTATGAACGAAGACAAGGCAAGAGCCTTAAAGGAAAATGTTAAAGACACTGATACAAAGATTTTAGCCGGAATGGAAGGTATATGTACTGTTGCGGCAATGGAAGGAACAGACACTGTTTTAAATTCCCTTGTGGGAAATGTAGGTCTTCACCCGACGGTTGAGGCAATAAACAGCGGAAAAACCCTTGCTCTCGCAAATAAGGAAACCCTTGTTACCTCCGGTGAACTTGTTATGAAACTTGTTAAGGAAAAGGGCATTAAACTGCACCCTGTTGACAGCGAACATTCGGCAATTTTCCAGTGTTTACAGGGAAATAAGGGTAACAAAATAAAGAAAATTCACTTAACGGCCTCCGGCGGTCCTTTCAGAGGTTATAAAAGCCTTAAAGACGTTACGCTGAATCAGGCTTTACATCACCCCAACTGGGATATGGGGAAAAAAATCACTATAGATTCTGCTACAATGATGAATAAGGGGCTTGAGGTTATAGAGGCAAAGTGGCTTTTCGATGTTGATGTAGATCAGATTAATGTTGTGGTTCACCCTCAGAGTATAATTCACTCTATGGTGGAATTTGAGGATTCCGCCGTAATTGCCCAGCTGGGCGAGCCGGATATGCGTTTGCCTATTTCTTATGCCCTGACATACCCCAAGAGAGTAAAAAACGATTTTCCCAAGGTTGATTTCTTTAAAATAGGAACTCTTACATTTGAAAAGCCTGATCTTAAGGTTTTCAGGTGTTTGGGGCTTGCCCTTAAGGCAATTAAAACAGGGGGAACGGCGCCGGCTGTTTTGAATGCGGCAAATGAGGTGGCTGTTTCAAGGGCGCTGAAAAAAGACATAAAATTTTATGAAATAGGAGAGCTTATAGAAAAAACAGTTGATGCATATACTGTAAAATATAACTATACTCTTTCCGATGTTTTCGAGGCCGATGAGTGGGCAAGAGAATATGCGAGAAATATTGAGGTGTAATAAATGTCATTAATTTCAGTTGTAATTACTGTTCTTATATTTTGTATAATAGTAATTATACATGAAGGCGGTCATTTTGCCGCTGCAAGACTTTCCGGTGTTACAGTTGAGGAATTTGCCATAGGTATGGGCAAAAAAATATGCTCCGTTACAAAGGGCGGAGTTATGTATTCCGTAAGGTGTATACCCTTAGGGGGGTTCTGCCGAATGGCGGATAATTCCGACCCGGAAACGGGAGTTCAGGGCTTTTTGGACGCAAATGTCTTTAAGCGTATTTTCATATGTATTGCCGGACCTTTTATGAATTTTGTTCTTGCAATAATCGTTTTAAGCTTTATAAATTTCAGCTGGAGTTATACCACAACCGAGCTTTCGGGGGTTGTTGAGGGCTATCCTGCGGCAGAGGCGGGAATTCAGGAGGGAGACAGAATTGTTTCCATTAACGGCAAAAAGGTGGCTACTTACTCTGAGCTTACCTATGAAATCAGTAAATATCAGGGGCAAAACTTAGATGTTGTTATTGAACGTGACGGTGAACAGCTTGAATTTTCCTTTGTTCTTTCCGCTGATGAAGAGGGCGCATATAAAATGGGTGTTATGGCTCAGCCTAAAGCCGGTTTTTTATCCGGTGCCCAAGACAGTCTGCCCGAAACAGAGTTTTTTGAGGCGGTTTACTGCGGCTGGCATGATATGTTCTTTCTTGTGAAAATGACAATTGTGGGCTTAGGTCAGCTTTTTACCGCACAGGTTTCTATGGACGATGTTGCCGGACCCATAGGCTTAACCACTGTTGTAGGCGAGGTTTACAGCGAAAGCGCAAGTCAGGGCTTTTGGGTTCTTGTTGTAAATATGCTTAATATAACGGCTCTTTTAAGCGCTAATTTAGGTGTTATGAATTTACTGCCTATTCCGGCTCTTGACGGAGGAAAAATATTTGTATATTTGATAGAAATACTCAGGAGAAAGCCCATTGCCCCGGAAAAAGAGGGAGCAATAAACCTTATCGGCTTTGTGCTTATAATGGGTTTCGGTCTTGTTGTGGCTTTTCATGATGTATTTAAGATTTTTTCATAGAAAACGGGGGATTGTAATGTATAACAGAAGAAAAACAAGAGAAGTAAATATAGGCGGAGTTAAAATAGGGGGAGATAACCCTATTGCCATACAGTCTATGTGCAACACAGATACAAGAGATGTTAAGGCAACTATGGCGCAGATTAAGGCTCTTGAAGAGGCAGGCTGTGAAATTGCCAGAGTTGCAGTGCCGGATATGGAGGCGGCGGAGGCAGTTAAGGATATTGTAAAAGGTATAAATATCCCACTTGTTGCGGATATCCACTTTGACTACCGTCTTGCTCTTGCAGCTATGGAGGGAGGAGTTGACAAGCTGAGAATCAACCCCGGAAACATAGGCAGCGAAGACAGGGTTAAGGCAGTGGTTGACAAGGCAAAGGAGAGAAAAATTCCTATAAGAATAGGGGTAAACTCAGGTTCTCTTGAGAAGGCTATGCTTGAAAAATACGGTCACGTTACTGCCGAGGGACTTGTTGAAAGCGCTATGAAACACGTCAAAATTTTGGAAAAATATGATTTTTACGACACTGTAATTTCAATTAAGGCATCAAGCGTATCTAAATCAATTGAGACATATTCTTTGCTTTCGGAAAGTGTTGATTATCCTCTTCATGTGGGAATAACCGAAGCCGGAACGGTTTACGGCGGAACGGTTAAGTCTGCCGTAGGGCTTGGAGCCATTCTTTCAAGAGGAATAGGCGACACAATAAGAGTTTCTCTTACAGGCGACCCCGTTGAAGAGGTAAGGGCGGCTAAGGCGATTCTTAAATCCCTTGAATTAAGACGTTTCGGCATAGAGTTTGTTTCCTGCCCTACCTGCGGAAGAACCTCTATTGACCTTATTTCAATAGCTAATCAGGTTGAACAGCGCTGTAAAAATATAGACAAAGATATTAAGGTGGCTGTTATGGGCTGCGCCGTAAACGGCCCCGGTGAGGCAAGAGAAGCCGACATAGGCATAGCAGGAGGACAAGGCAAGGGGCTTATTTTCAAAAAAGGGGAAATAATTCGTTCCGTAGCTGAAGACAGACTTGTAGATGAGCTTATGGCAGAGATTGATAAGTTGTAAGAAGTTTCATTTCAAATGTTAAAAACATATTGACACCAAATACGATACCATATATAATATGGATAGGAGGTTTTTATGTCTAAATGGGATAAATTACTATCAAAAATTCTCAATCTATCTAAAGATATGCGGTTTGAAGAACTTCGAAAGGTGTTAGAACAATATGGATATGAGATGAATAGCCCAAGAAAAGGAAGTAGTCACTATACCTTCAGGAAACCAGGTTGTCAGCCTGTTACAATTCCAAAACACGAACCTGTTAAGAAGGTTTATGTTGAAATTGTAAAACAAATTATAGAAAGTGAGGTATATAATGATGAAAACATTTGATGAATATATGGCAATGCCTTATAAAATGGAGATTGTAGAAGATAAATGCGAAGGTGGGTTTGTGGCTTTATACCCGGATTTACCGGGATGTATTACTTGCGGAGAAACTATTGAATCTGTTGTAGCTAATGCGATTGATGCAAAAAAAGAGTGGATAGCAGCTGCTCTTGAAGATGGTATAGAAATTAAAGAGCCTGACAACCTTGAGGATTATTCAGGGCAGTTTAAATTGCGTATTCCTAAAAGTTTGCACAAATCCCTTGCTGAAAATTCAAAAAAAGAAGGAATCAGTATGAATCAATATTGTGTATTTCTCCTTTCAAGAAATGATGCTCTATATACAAAAAATAAGACTTGAATTGCATAAGGACTTGGTTGAATGGAAAACAGAAATTTTACAAAGGTATTCGGAGGGCTTGATATGCCCTCTGTTGTTAAAAGCAGTCTCAGGGGGCTTGATGTGGCGTCTGTCAAAGTATATAAAGGGCAGGCGCTTATCAGCGTGGAGCTTATAGGCAAAAACATAGTAAACGAGGACTTTCTGCCTGTTTTTAAGGACAGCCTTATTAAGAGTTTTGACTTTGTAGATAAGGCGCAGATTACCGTAAAATATGATACAAACGAAGATATTTCTTCGGTTTTGAAGAAATACTTTAAAAATATATTAGGAGCTGTAAGAGAGGTAAACAGGTTTTGCTATTTTTCTCTTTCGGACAGTGAAAACGAAATTTCCGACAACAGAATTCTTTTTAAGCTTAAAAGACCCGGCGCTTTTTTGCTTTACAACAACAAAATAGACAAGGTAATAAGCTCACTTTTAAAGGAGCGCTTTAATTTCGATTATACCGTAGAATTTAAAGACGGGAAGTGTGAAAAGAAAGAGAAAAAGGAAAAAGTTTCTGTTTCCGATGATTTTTATGAAAACGACGCTCCATGGGAGGTTTACCGCCCCACACCGGTTATTTATGAGCCTAAGAAAAGGGCACCGAGAATTCCCGCTAAAATATCCGAAATTACGGAAGAACCTGTTCCCATAAGAGGTAATTTAAACGAAGGGGAAACAGTTATTTTCAAGGGACGAATAATAGGTACGGAAATTACGGAAACGAGAAAGAAAAAATATATTGTTAAAACACAGATTACAGACGATACCTATTCTGTAACTGTTAAGTTTTTTACAGACCCTGAGGAGTATGAAGACAGCTATAAGGATATTGTTGAAAAAAGCAAGAAGGGCGAAAAATATGTGCTTGTTAAGGGTGTTGTAAGTGACGATGCCTTTGACAGGGAAACCGTTCTTATGATGAAGGAAATCTGCAAGGCGGAGCCTCCTGAAAAAACAAGATTTGATAATGCGGAGAAAAAGAGGGTTGAACTTCACCTTCATACAAATATGAGCGATATGGACGCAATAACCCCCATAACAGCTTATGCAAAAAGGGCAAAGGAGTGGGGGCACAGAGCAATAGCCTTAACAGACCACGGTGTAGTTCAAGCCTTCCCCGAGGCTATAGACGCAGCAAAGAGTACCGGAGTGAAGATACTTTACGGCTGTGAAGCCTACATAATTGACGATTTTGGGTCAATCTGCGAAAACCAAAAGGGTCAGGGTTTTGATGCTGAATTTGTTGTTTTTGACCTTGAAACAACGGGGCTTAAAAAAGAAACCGACAAGATTATAGAAATAGGGGCTGTAAAAGTTAAAAACTGTGAAATTGTTGATAAATATTCAGCCTTTATAAATCCCGGAAGAAAGTTAAGCGACAAAATTGTTAAGCTGACGGGCATAACCGACGATATGCTGGAGGGAAAGCCCTCAGAGGAAGAGGTTGTTCCCGATTTTCTTGAATTCTGCGGAGATGCTGTTCTTGTGGGGCATAATGTAGGCTTTGATGTGGGCTTTATAAGGCGGTTCGGGGCTGAAAACAATACTAAGGTTGAAAATACAGTTCTGGATACCTTGGGTATGGCAAGGGCACTTTACGGAAACCTTAAGAATCCCAAGCTGGATACGGTTTGTACTCATTTGGGGGTAAGCCTTTTAAACCACCACAGAGCGGTTGATGATGCCGGAGCAACAGCGGAAATTTTCCTTATTATGGCAAAGGAACTTCAGGAAAAGGGTGTTGAAAGTCTTAAGGAAATAAATCTGTTTGCCTCGAAGAACATTGACAAAAACAACATTAAAAATTATTATCATGCAATAATTCTTGTAAAGGAACAGCAGGGCATAAGAAATCTTAATGAGCTTATTTCAGATGCTCATCTTAAATATTTCAAGCGCCGCCCCAGAATTCCCAAAAGCGAATTCATAAGACTTAGAGACGGGCTTATAATAGGCTCCGCCTGTGAAGCAGGAGAACTTTATACGGCGGTTTATGAAAATGCTCCCGAGGAAAGAATAAAAGAACTTGTTGATTTTTATGATTATCTTGAAATTCAGCCTTTGGGCAACAATGAATTTATGATAAACAACCAAAGCAAAAGGGGAAAGACCGTTGACAGCAAGGAAAAGCTCATTGAACTTAACAAGAAAATCATAGAATTAGGGGAAAAGTATAATAAGCTTGTGTGTGCAACCTGTGACTGTCATTTTCTTGACCCGGAGGACGAATATTTCAGACGAATAATTATGGCGGGAAACGGCTTTGATGACGCTGATAATCAAGCTCCGCTGTATTTCAGAACCACAGAAGAAATGCTTAAGGAGTTTGAATATTTGGGCGAAGAAAAGGCTTATGAAATTGTTGTCGAAAACACAAACAAAATTGCGGATTCAATAGGGGATATACTGCCTATTCCGAAAGAAACATATGCGCCCCATATTGACGGAGCCGAGGAACAGCTTAAGCAAATAACTTATGACAAGGCTCACGAGATTTACGGAGATCCTCTGCCTAAAATTGTTGAAGACAGACTTGAAATTGAACTTAACTCCATAATTTCAAACGGTTATGCCGTACTTTACATAATTGCTCAAAGACTTGTTTGGAACTCAAATGACCACGGCTATATGGTAGGTTCGAGAGGTTCTGTCGGTTCCTCCTTTGCGGCTACTATGGCAGGTATTACCGAGGTAAACCCCTTGGAGCCTCACTATTACTGCCCTAAGTGTCAATATTCCGATTTCGACTCCGATATTGTAAAAGAAAAGGCAGGCACAAGCGGTTTCGACTTACCGGACAGAAAATGTCCTAAATGCGGAGCAGACCTCATTAAGGAAGGACAGGCCATACCTTTCCAGACATTCTTGGGATTTAACGGTGACAAGGAACCCGATATTGACCTTAACTTTTCAGGGGAATATCAGGCAAATGCACATAAATATACAGAAGAGCTTTTCGGCGAGGGCTTTGTCTTCAAAGCCGGAACCATAGGCACACTTGCGGATAAGACTGCTTACGGCTTTGTTAAAAAATATCTTGATGAAAGAGGACTTTCCGCCAATAATGCCGAAATTAACAGACTTGTTCAGGAAATTGTAGGCATAAAGCGAACAACCGGTCAGCACCCCGGCGGTCTTATGGTTGTTCCCAGTGACAACTCAATCTATAATTTCTGCCCCATACAGCACCCTGCCAACAAAATGGATTCCGACGTTATTATAACCCATTTCGATTATCATTCAATAAGCGGTCGTCTTCTTAAGCTTGACGAGCTTGGTCATGATGTACCTACGATTATGCATATGTATAAGGAAATGACTGGAATAGATGCGACTGATATACCTATGGGAGATCCTAAGGTTAGGTCCCTTTTCAGAGTGCCCGATGCTTTGGGGGTAACAAAGGAGGACATCGGGGTTGAAACAGGTTCGCTTGGTCTGCCTGAGTTCGGAACTGCCGGAGCAAGACGAATGTTAATAGAAACACAGCCCACAACCTTTTCGGAGCTTGTAAGACTTTCGGGGCTTGCCCATGGTACTGACGTTTGGGCAGGCAACGCACAGGAGCTTATTAAAAACGGAACTGCAACCCTTAAAGAGGTTATTGCCACAAGAGACGACATAATAACATATCTTATATCAATGGGGCTGCCTAACGCTGACTCCTTCATGATTATGGAAAGTGTCAGAAAGGGCAAGGGGCTTAAACCCGAGTGGGAGACTATGATGAGGGAGCATAATGTTTCCGAGTGGTATATAGACTCATGTAAAAAAATAAAGTATATGTTCCCTAAAGGTCACGCCGCTGCTTATGTTACAAGCGCCGTAAGAATAGGCTGGTTTAAAATTTATTATCCCTATGCCTTTTATGCGGCAGTTTTCTCTATGAAACTGGCATTTTTCAACTACAGTACCTGCTGTTTCGGAAGAGAAAGAGTTCAGAGACAAATGAAGGAGATAGACGCTTTAGGCAAGAACGCTACGGCAAACGAAAAGAGTGAACTTACAACCTTGGAGCTTGTAAACGAAATGTACGCAAGGGGTTTTAAATTCGTACCTATGGATTTATATAAATCCGACGCTATGAAATTTAAACTGACCGACGAAGGGCTTTTGCCGCCTTTTGCCACAATTCCCAAATTAGGGGGTACGGCGGCTCAGAGTATTGTTGATGCAAGAGAACAGGGAGAATTTGAAACCGTCGAAGACTTTATGGACAGAACAACCGTCGGCAAAACCCTTGTAGATCTTTTAAAGGAAAACGGAGTATTAAACGGTATGCCCGAAACAAGGCAGGTTACTCTGGATATGCTGATGTAAAACGCAGTTTATTCTCCTGTTTTCGATATAATGAAAATATAAAACGGGACAGTTTAAGGGAATCTCTAAAAATCCTTATAATTTGGTTTGGTTCATTGTAAAAGACCGATAAATACGGGATTTTTAACAGTTTCAAAATGGCAAACAAATAATATTCAGAGGTTCCCTTAATAATGATGGTTGGAAAAAAATATTTATGAAGATTATAAGAAAGGAGCCGGGAAAAAATGATCGGAGCTATTTTAGAAGATATTATCGGAAGTCCTTATGAATTTGACCGAGGCAGCAAAAGCAAAGATTTTCCTTTGTTTTCCGAACAGTCTGTCTATACTGATGATACCGTGATGACCATAGCTGTATGTTAGGCATTTCTCGAATCACAGCCTGATGATTCAGACGGCTGTATTTTACAAAAACTTGCCGATAATATGCGCCGGTTCGGAAAGATGTATCCCGATGCAGGATACGGCGGAATGTTTCGCTTGTGGCTTAAAATACCTCATTTAAAAGCCTATAACAGTTTCGGCAACGGCTCCGCAATGCGTGTTTCTTCGGCTGCATGGTTATATAATGATATTGAGTCTGTGAGACACGCCGCAAGGCTTTCAGCGGAAGTAACTCACAATCACCGTGAAGGAATTAAAGGCGCCGAGGCTGTTGCCGCCGGAATTTTTTTGGCAAGAACGGGACAGAGCAAAGCAAAGATTAAAGAATATATAGAAAGAGAATTCGGTTATAAGCTTAACCGTACTTGTGACGAAATCAGACCGGGCTATCATCATATTGAAACGTGTATGGAAACAGTGCCGGAGGCACTTACGGCGTTTCTGGAAGGAAACAGTTTTGAAGATGTTATCCGTACTGCGGTTTCCCTCGGCGGTGACTGTGATACGCTGACAGCTATTGCAGGCAGTATTGCCGAAGGGTTTTACGGTGTTCCCGCTGAACTGAGAGAAGAATGTTATAATCGTCTGCCTAAACCGCTGCTTGAAGTGCTGAGAGAGTTTGAGGAACACATAGGACGAATATGAGATAAGGGAAGTTTATGTTAAAGAGTAAGTCATTGGCACACGCAATTCCTTAAATTTATACTTGACTTAATGTTTAAAATGAAGTACAATCTTAATTGTGATGTTAATATTCAAATAAACACAGGAGGGATTTTTTGTGGAAGAAAAGGGATTCGGCATAAATAATAATGAAGACGAAAATCTTCAGCAAATAGATTTGTTTGAAATATTGAATGTACTTTTAAGGCACGCTTGGATTATTATTCTTTCGGGTGTGGTTTGTCTGGCTGTTGTCAGCTTATATACATATTTTTGTGTAGCGCCTACATACACTTCGTCACTGTCGTTTTATGTACGAAATTCGGAGATGCAGACTTCAATAACTTCTATATCTACAAGCGAAATCAACTCGTCTATTCAGCTTGCCAAAACATATACGGTTATTCTTCAGGACGATTCTATTTTGGAAATAATCGGAGCCAGTCTTATAGATGAGTTCGGTGTTGACGAAGTAAGTAAATATTATACGATAGTTGAAAACGAGGAAGGTATTTTGACTGTCAACACAAACCAGCTTGCCGGTCAGATAAAGATAGAGCCGGTAGATGAAACGGAAATTTTAGAGATTAAGGCTGTTACACAAAATCCCGAGTTTTCTGCGGCAATATGCAGAAGTTTTGAAGATATTGCTCCAGATGAGCTTAAGCGAATCGTAGGTATCGATTATATTGAATCAATAGGTCGTGCCAAGGTTCCGACGTCTCCTTCGGGTCCCAATATAAAGAGAAATGCAGTCATCGGTTTAATTTTCGGTGCTTTTGTAAACGGAGTTATTATAGTTTTATTAAATCTGCTTGATGCTAAAATTTATAACAGCGATATTATAAAGGAAAAATATAAGGTTCCCGTTTTCGGAGAAGTTCCTTATTATGACTACGGCTGAGTTTTCCGGAGGATTATTTGAAACATAGGGATTTGATTGTTTCGGAATATGAAAAATATTTTCGGTTTTTTAACATCATTTCCACAGATAGAAGCGGTGATATATGTATATTAATAGGTTTATTAAT
>JAJQBF010000301.1 GCA_021203425.1 Clostridiales bacterium
TGCTACATATAATTCTTTTGTTATTTGCTCTGTCTACTTGACAGGGGTGGGTTCATATTCAGTTCGCTGTCCCTTTCAATTAGTTTTTTAATTTATCTTCGTCCTGTTCTTCTTCGTCATCGTCAAAGAAATTTATCAGCTTGATGCCTAAATCAGTAATCTCCGAAATGTCAAATATTGCTCTTACAATATCGTATGGGTAATCTATCTCGCAGCTCTCCTGCAGCTCTTTACTGTGTAACATCGGACAGCAGTCATAAATCAATTTGACCATAGCGTCAATCATATCAATATAACTTTCCGACTTAACCCTCTCGGAGTATTCAATTCTCATAGTATCGGTCGGATTATTGAAGGTAATATTGCCGTCAAGACTTTCAATATAGATGTCTTTTGTTGCTGTCCTTTTTCCGTCCTTTTTGAGTTTCTTTCTTATTAACTGTTCAAGTGTAACTTTAATCATAATCGTGATCTCCTTCCAAAATAAGTTTACAATAGAATTCAATAAGGTCATTCCGCCTGTAATGGGGCATATAGTACATAACCTTATATTTTTGATTTTTAAATGTGAAGTACATATCATTTCTCGGATTTTCAATCGCTCCGTTTCTGACGGTTATTTTGTGTGTAATGCTTTCATAAACAGTACCGCTGTTCTGATTGTTTTCTCTGCCGGAAGTCGGAAGTATTTCCGCCCAAACTGTACCGGCAAGAGAATAATCATATGTCAACTCTCCAAATTCCGTCTTGCTTTCTGTTTTTGAATACACGTCAATCCGATGTCTTAACCTTTCGAGAGTGTCTGCCATTAAACCACTCCTTCTCTTAAAGGAAAAAGCAGGGAGCGGAGTGTAAGAGTAAGCTCGTGATGGTCAGCCTCTTCTCGGTGTTCATACAGATAACCGAGGGTATATAAAACAGCAGCTTTGCTTAAAGGGGACTCTTCAAGTTCCTCGCTTGTTTTGCATCTTGCAACATCAATACACAATTGTACTGCTGTATTCAAAAGGGCAGATATTAAGCCGTCATCATCGGAAATATCTACCCTTAAATAATTTCTTGCCTCTTCAATTGTTACAGCCACAGCCGTTCCCTCCGTTTATTCCTTAACTTCCGCTGACTGCCAAAATCTGTACTGCTTCGGGAAGTATCAGCTTGCCGTCAACTCCTTCTTTTGCAACATATCCAATAAGACCGTTTCCGGCAAACAATTCTGTAAGCTGCTTAAATGAACGAGTACCTCTGTTGCCGATGTTGTAGTAGCTGAAATCACCGAATGCAATCTTATCGGTCGGTGCGTAAGCTGATGTATATACCTCGTAGCCGAGTAATCTGTCAGGCTCGCCTTGTGTCAATGCGGGCTGCCACATATACACTCCGTTATTGTCTTTCAACTTTCTAATGCTTGCAATAGTACTGTCGTTCATAATGAACTTTGCACTTTTACGATAAGGTCTTCTCAAAGCATAAATAAGACTTATTATGTCATCAGCCTTTATTGCGGAAACTGTATTTGCAAGTGTACCACCGCCTGTTTCGGCAAACAATCCGAGAGGCTGCCCTGTTCCCGTACCATTTAAAAAGGCATCCTCTTCAGCATTGGAGAGTGCCTTTCCGAATTGGTTTATTATGTAGCTTTCAAGATTGAAAGCATTGTCATACAAAAGCTCCTCGGTTACTTTGATTGCTACATGAAGTTTATGTGCATCGAGTAAGATCTGACTAAATGTCGCATCACCGAAAGTTAATGCTCCGCCTTCTTCAATCCAAACTGCTGCGGGTTTGGTGGCCGCAATATTGATTTTATGTTCACCGCTTGTGGTAATCTTTGTGCCTAATTTTCTCATTATATTTTCTTCAGCAAGCACATCAATCAGTCGCTTATCATATTCTTCCGGAACAAGGTATCCGCCGCCAGCGTCCACACCTTCCTGCAAGACATCGGAAATCTGTTTGAAATTAGACCTCAGAGCATTAAGCATACTCTTTCTGTACTCCTCGCTTGCTCTGCCGGTTTTGACTTCCTTGCTGCCGATTGGATTATTTAAGATAGGGTTGTTAATGGGTTTTGACATTTCTCTGTCCATTTCTTCCATTTTCTCTGCCCTGTCAATGGCAATGCCGTAGTCCTGTATTTTCTTTTCCATAGAATCATAAACCTTCTGTTCGCTTTCGGTCAGAAAACCATCGGCATCTTGGTGTGTTTCAATAAAGTTTTTGGCATCCGCCCATGCTTTCTTTCTCAGTTCTTTAAGTTCATTTGATGTCATGTGATTACCTCCAATTTTTCAATAAAATAAGCCTTAGCATCAAGGCATCGGCTCTTATAGATCTGTTTTTGTTTTTTATCTTAGCAAGCAGAGCATTTGCCGCTGCCTGTCTTGTTACCATTACATTTGAAAAGGCAGCCGTTATATCAATAGGCTCCTTATCCTCGGTTTCGCTTATACTGTCAATAAATCCGAGTTCAAGTGCTTTGTGTGCATTGAACCAACTTTCACAGTCCATAAGATGTGAAATCTTAGTTCGGCTCAGACCTGTTTTCAGTTCATAGGCATTTATTATGCTCTCTTTGAATTCGTCTAAAATTTCAGCTTCTTTTCGTAGGTCTTTGCTTTCACCGCAGGCCATACTTGAAGGGTTGTGTATCATAAGCATTGCAACAGGCGACATGATGACTTCATCTCCCGCCATAGCTATGACCGATGCAGCTGATGCAGCAAGTCCGTCAATAAATACAGTGACCTTTCCGCTGTACTCTCGGAGCATATTGTAAATCTGTGCTACAGCTATACAGTCACCGCCCGGAGAATTTATTGATACTTTTATATCTCCGCTGTCAGCGAGCAGCTCGGTTTTGAATTCTTTAGGACTTATTTCATCATCGAACCAACTCTCGCTTGCTATAATGCCGTCAATGAAAAGTGTTCTTTCAGACGCATCGTTTTTAAAGTTCCAAAATTTCTGCATTTTTCCACCTCACTCCTTTAATTATTTCGTTCGGTAATATTGACTTTTTCGTTCGATTTTGCTATACTGTAATCAGAAAATAAAAGGCGGTGATTTTATGACCATTACAGCAACAGAATTTAAACTTAATCTTGGGAAGTATCTTTCCCTTGCGGAAACAGAAGATGTATTTATCTCCCGAAACGGAAAAGTAAGCGTAAAACTTGTAAACAACAACCAAGATAAGGTAGATGCTATGAAGTCACTCTTTGGCTGTATTTCTGCCGATATTACATTGGAAGAAGCAAGAGAGGAGCGATTAAGCAGCATATGAATATCTTAGTAGATACTTGCGTAATAATTGATGCACTCCAACAGCGTGAACCGTTTGTTAAAGATTCACAAGCTTTACTTCTTGCAGTTGCAGACGGTACAGTTTCCGGATTTATTCCCGCAAAGTCAATAGCTGATATTTATTACATCATGCACAGACATTTGCACAGTGATGAACAGACCCGTATACTTTTAAAAAAGCTGCTTATGTCATTCGGTATTTTAGATACATCGGCATTGGATTGCCGAAATGCTCTTACATCTCCTGTTTCGGATTTTGAAGATGCACTTCTTGTTGAAACAGCCTACAGAACAGGTGTGGACTATATTGTCACAAGAAATATAAGAGATTTTTCCCGTTCGGTTATTCAAGCCGTTACACCTTCTGATTTTATGAAAATGATTGCAGCTAATTAATTTTAACCGTTCTCTGTATTTGGAGAGCGGTTGTTTTCTTTATTCCAATTTCCCGCTGAACCTATGTCTACCATATTTCCGTTGCACAAATATCTGTTTCCGCCAAGTTCATCGGGAATTAAATCCATATTTTCTAATTCTCTCACATCATTTGGTGACATAAATCCGTTTTGAATACCAACAGAGTAGCCCTGCATACGGCTTTGATAGTCACCACGCAAAAGTCCGTCAACATTAAACTTTACAAAGTACTGCTGTTTTTCTTCCTTTGAAAGCAGGGCTCTCATTATGCTTTGCTCCCATCTGATGAGCCAAGGTTCAAGTGTGTATTTTACGAATTCCAATGACTGTTGTTCTATATTTGAAAAGCTGGACTTCTCTAAGTCGCCAATCATATGGGGAGGGATTCTGAAAATCCTTGCTATTTCATCTATTTGAAACTTCCTTGTTTCGAGAAACTGTGCTTCGTTGGGAGATACGGAAATCGGTGTATATTTCATTCCTTCCTCAAGAACGGCGACTTTGCCGTTGTTTCCGCTGCCGCCGTAGACGGCATTCCAATTCTCACGTACTCTTTCAGGGTTTTTGAGTACACCCGGATATTCCAACACACCGCTTGGCGCAGCACCGTTCGCAAAGAATTTAGCTCCGCATTCTTCGGTAGCAATAGATAAGCCGATAGCATTTTTCGCCATAGCAATCGGAGAGTATCCGACTAATCCGTCAAATCCCAAGCCGGGAATATGCAGAACATCTTTAGGTTTTAAATTCACAGTACCGCTTTTCTTAAGTCCGTCCGAATCCTGCATTTGGCATTAATAGTACAGGTTTCCTTTTTCATCTCTGTCAACTGTCATTCGATTCGGCATAAGAGGGTATAAACCCATAACTTCGCCTTTGCCGTTCCTTATTATTTGGGCATAGGCATTTCCCCAAAGCAAAAGGTGTGTCATTAATGTTTCTCGGGATATGAATGAAGTCATCTCCGCATTCGGTTCATCATGAAGTAAAAAGTACAATGAATGGTCGAGTGCCTTTTCCTTACCTCCGCTGTCGGTGTATCTATACAGATGTATCGGCAGTCCCGCCACAGCCTCAGCAAGTACCCTAACACAGACATACACAGCGGTTATCTGCATAGCACTGCGTTCGGTCACAAGTTTGCCCGCAGTACTTCCTCCGAAATGAAATCGGTAACTGCTGCCGTTTAAGCTGTTTTTAGGCTCTGCTCTTGATTTGAAAAGTTTGCTGAAAATGCTCATTTATAATTCACCTCAATTTATTTTTTAAGATTTACTTATACCCCTTGATAGCATACAAATATTTTGATATAATATTGTTATGAAAACAAGGAGGTGTTCTCTATGCCAACAATCAGACCCAGTGCGGATTTAAGAAATAACTACAATGAAATTTCGGAAATGTGTCATAAACACCCGGAACCGATTTTCATAACAAAAAACGGTAAGGGTGATTTAGCTGTTATGAGTGTTGAAACATATGAAATGCTTAACAGCCGATTTGAACTTTATACACTTCTAAGTGAAGGACTGCGTGATGTCGCCGAAAATAAAGTTCAACCGCTTGATGAGGCTATGTCGGAAATAAAAGAGGCTCTTAAACTATGAGTTACTCTGTTGTAATTACCGAAACAGCAAAAAGGGAATTGCTGAATGCAGTAATGTATATCAGCAATGAACTAAAAAGCCCGCAGGCAGCATCAAATTTATACGACACAGCTAATCGTCAATTCCATTCTTTATCCGAATTGCCAAAGCGAAATGCTGAAATAAACCCCTTTACAATCGGTTTAAGTGGCATTCGTTATATCGTAGTTGGGAATTATTTAGCTTTTTATACTGTTGATGATGAATCAATGACAGTCAAAATAATTCGTTTTGTTTACAACAAGCGTGATTGGCAAAATACTATAAAAACAACATCTTATGAGTAAAAGGTCTGTAAATTCAGACCTTTTACAAAAACAAAAGACCTCTTTCATCATAAATGCTTGATGTGTTTCCGCTGTTTCTTATACACCTGTCAATTGCCATTATGGCAGCTACTATGCCGTCAATTTTTTCTGTTGACTTTTCTTTGTCAGGCTTAATATTGCCGGCAGGGTCTTGGTGCATTACAACATTTCCCGCCATCCACTTTAAAACGGGATTTCCGCCATGATTGATTTTGCCTTCCATCAATAATTTATACAGTTCCTTTGACGGAGGACTCATATCCTTGTAGCCTTGACCAAAGGGTATCATCGTAAAACCGGCATCTTCAAGATTTTGTATCATCTGAGTTGCGTTCCAACGGTCAACAGCGATTTCTTTTATGTTGTAAATTTTACTCAAGTTTTCGATATACTTCTCTATGAACCCATAGTGAATTACATTTCCTTCGGTAGTATTTATGTATCCTTGTTTTTTCCACACATCATAAAGAACGTGATCACGTCTGCACCTTAGTTCGAGTGTATCTTCCGGCAGCCAAAAGTGCGGATACACAATGTAATCTTCATCCTCACGTCTTGGCGGGAACACAAGTACAAAAGCGGTAATATCTGATGTGCTTGATAAATCCAAACCGCCGTAGCATTCTCTGCCTCTTAAAGTATCGAAATCGACAGGTCGGTTTCCCTTATCGTAAATATGGTCGGGAATCCAACACACATCGGAGTTTGTCCATATATTTAATCTCAGCTGTTTGAATACATTTTCTTCAGCCGGATTGTCTAAAGCATTTTTATATGCTTCCCGTACTCGGTCAATTTCAATTGTGTGTCCGAGCGAGGGATTTGCTTTGTACCAGTTGTTTTCATCTGTCCAGTCATCGTTTTCGTCAAGTCCGTATATAACAGGGTAGAAGGACGGGTCGGCTTTTCTGCCCTGCATTATGTCTTTTGCTTTAGTGTGCAGCTCGTAGCAAATGCTGTTCTTGTCAGTTCCGGCTGTAGTTATAATGAAAAATAACGGCTGCTCTCTGGCATCACCTGAACCTTTAGTGAGAACATCGTACAGCTTTCGGTTTGGTTGGGCATGAATTTCATCAAACACAAGTCCCGATACATTCAATCCATGCTTAGTTCCCGTTTCTGCTGAAAGCACTTGATAAAATCCGGCATTGGTATAATTGACGATTCTTTTTATACCGCCCATTATTTTAGTTCTTTTTATAAGAGCCGGACTCATTTCGGTCATTTGTTTAGCTACATCAAAAACAATTGATGCTTGGTTTCTGTCACAGGCTGCACCGTAAACTTCCGCAGACGGCTCATTATCTGCATACAATAAATACAGAGCTATCGCAGCAGCAAGCTCGGACTTGCCGTTCTTCTTTGGAATTTCGATGTATGCGGATAGAAACTGACGCTTGCCGTTTTCCTTAACAATGCCGAAAAGGTCACGTACAATTTGTTCCTGCCAAGGCAAAAGGTCAAATTTCTTTCCTGCCCATTTTCCTTTGGTGTGTTTTAAGTTGGATATAAATGTCACCGCTCTGTCAGCCTTTGATTTATCGTAATGAGAGGACGGCAGCATAAATTCTGCTGGTTTGTACTTCATTGAATCAGCCTCCTCTCAGCAATTTTTCCATTTCATCTGTTGTTTCATCGGTTGATTTGTCAGCGACAATTCTGCTCCTCGAAGAGGGCATTAAGCCGAATTGCTCGCAGAATTTCAAAACAATTTTCAAGTTGGTTTGTGCGATTGAAACCTGCGGAACTTGCTGCAGATAGCCGTTGGGAGTTCTGACGATGGATCCATGCTGAGTTAAAAACTCTTCTGCCTCTTTCCATCTTGCATAGGCTTGGCAGTAACCGGCAAAAGCCACCATGTCCATGCTCGTCAGCATTCCCATATCTTCAAGCACCTTGCTCATTCTTTCCCATTCCGCCTTAGTTTCGTCCTCAAGCCAATCGGGGCAGACAGCCGCCCCTGTGGGGCAAATTTCGCCCTTATTTAAAGGTCTTTTGCCCGGATTGCCCTCTAATATTTTTAAAGCCGTAGGCTTTGGTTTTCTGCCTCGTGTCGCCATTGCCGTCCCTCCTTCATAGCATAAGAAAAAGCCTCGGCTTGAGGCTTTCTCCTGTGTTTTAATCAGTTGTTTAATGCTTTTTCGGCATTTTTGAAACAAAGGTTTTTGTTTTTGTTGCTGTATTCTTTCTTTGAAACTGCCTTGCCTGATTTGAAAACAATGTATCTTACGCAGTTGCTGTCAAGTATGCAGTTTACCTTTTTGTCTCCGTTTGTTCCTGTGTAAAAGTTCTTGAAAATGTCGTGTTCTGCTTTCTGTAAATTCTTCATGGTATGTACCTCCGTTTTTTTGATTTTGTTGTTTTCCCTTTCGGTTGAGTACATATTACCGTCAATCAAGGCATTTATCAAGTAATTTTGAAGTCATATATGTACCAAAGATACAAGGTATAAATTGTGTATTTTACACCTGATTTTAGGCATAAGAAAAAGCCTCGGCTGAGGCTCTTTCAAGGTGTTTTTTCTTAAAGGCTGAAAAGGTAACCATGTACCTTTTCGTATTCTTTGCTCATAAAGTCTTTATGTCTTCCGTTGATTTCAACAAGTCCTTCAAGTTTACATCCGTTTTTCTGAAAAAGCTATGCTGTTTCAACTGCACTGCTCCATGTGCTTGAAAATGTAAATTTGCTTATTCCGAATTTTCTAAAGCTTTCAATCAAAGGCTTTACATCTCTTTCCCAAACCACATCGCTTAAATCAATGTAATCGTTTTCTCTTTCTTTGGTTTCGGAGTAAAGTTTGTAAAGTTTTGTGTAATCCTCGCCCTTGGCAGTTATCTCTTTCCAAAGGGCATCATGTGCTTTTCCGATTTCCGTTTTCTCGTTTTCCTCTGCCTTGCCAAAGCTGATGCAAAATTCCTGTTCCCTTGAATAATCGTCTTCAAAATTGTTGTTTTTCATTTTTGTGTACCTCCATTTTGAATTTTTTGTTGTTTTCCCTTTCGGTAGTACACATATTACCGTCAATCGAGGTCTTTATCAAGTAATTCTTTGCCCATATATGTACCAAAGATATGCGGTATAAATTGTGTATTTTACACTTGATTTTAGGCATAAGAAAAAGCCTCGTTTGAGGCTCTCCCTTGTCAGTATTCGCAGCTGAATGCTTTGTATCCGTTTTTAGCTTTCCATCTTCTGTATTCGTTCTTGAGCATTGCCTCTTCTATGATTTGGTAGGCTGATAAAAATCTTTGCTCTTGAAGTTCAATTTCCTTTTTGCTGTAAGTTTCGTTTTTCACCATGTCGTAACCGTCAGCCTCTGCATTTGCTCTGAAAAATACCAATTCCTTTAAATCCATCATTTTTATGTACCTCCTTAAATGTCACCGTTGAACATCATGTCTGCAAGCAGTTGCCAGTTTGTTTTGATTCCGTCGCTCTCCATGTCATTCTTTACATCGAGGATGTAGTTGAAATCGTATCCTTCTTCCTTTGCCAGCTTTTTTAATTCTGTCTTTGTCATTGTTGTGTCCTCCGTTTTGATTTTTTTGTTTTTTCCCTTTCGGTTGAGTATATATTACCGTCAATTGAGGTATTTATCAAGCTATTTTTAAACCATATATGTAACAAAGATAGCCGGTATAAATTGTGTATTTTACACTTGATTTTAGGCATAAGAAAAAGCCTCGGCTGAGGCTTTTTCCAATTTTATGCTCTTGCTACATCAACCATCCAATAAACCTCTTTGTGAAATTCCCCTGTGGCTTTTTCAATTACATTGCTTTCTTCATCTATGCAGTGTAATCCCTTGCCGACCTTGATGAATCTTAAGTCCTCGTATCCCTTAATGTTGGTTCGGTAAATGAATGCCTTACGGCTTTCTCCGTTGTAACTTTTGCCGTCCCAACCATTGAATGTGAAGGTGATGCGTTCCTTTGTTTTGCTGAAGAAGTTTTCAAAATCTTCTCTTGTGATTTCAGTGTTGTATTTCTGTAAGTTGAATTTGTTCCTTAAAGTGTAAGCGTTCATGGTATGTACCTCCGTTTAGTTTTTTTTGTTTTTCCCTTTCGGTTGAGTACATATTACCGTCAATTAGGGCTTTTATCAAGTTATTCTTCAATCATATATGTACCAAAAATATGTGGTATAAATTGTGTATATTACACTTTAATTTTTCCAAAAGAAAAAGCTCGGCATTGAGGCTTTCTCTTATTTCTCAGCAAAATTCAACCGTAAGGATGCCACCCTTTACCATCCAATCGAGTTCAATTTCAGAGTCTTCAAAAAATGTTTCTTTGCTTTCTTCAAGGATTTCTTCAAATCTTCTTTCTCCTGTGATTTCCTTTGCAGCCTTCCTTGTTATCTTTTCTCCGTTTAAATAAAATTTTGTTTTCATGGTATGTACCTCCGTTTTGAATTTTTTTCCCTTTCGGTTGAGTACATATTACCGTCAATTGAGGCTTTTATCAAGTAATTCTTTGCCCGTATATGTAACAAAGATAGCCGGCATAAATTGTGTATTTTACACTTTTTCCGCAGCAAGAAAAGGAGCCGAAGCTCCTAATCTTTAATCAATGTTTGCTTTGCAGCTATGGATTATTCCGAGGATTTTTTCCTGTTCCTTTTCATTCACTCCAATGCTCTCAAGGGATTCTCGGATTCCGCAGTCCGGGCAAATCGGTGTTTTGTTGTCTGCTCTTGAAATTGCCGGCACATCATAGTAGACTGCTCCGCAGATTGGGCATTTTCTTTCAACTCTTTCATTCGTTTTCATTTTCATTCAGCCTCGCTTTCTTCAATGCTCTGATTAACGGCAGCGGTTCAAATCCGAAGTTTCTGTAGCCTTCAAGGCAAGTGGAAACGTAATAGTCGCTCGGCATTCCGATTTCACGTTCCTCGTGCATAATGTAAACAAAGGTTTTCAAATTTCTGATTTTGCTTGTTCGGATTCCTTTTACCTTGAGGTCAAAATCCTTTTTGTAATAAAAGCTTGGGAAACCTTCGTAACGGTCAAGTGCAGCCTCGTCTGTCTCCGTAACCGACCAAACCGCAACAGGGACTTTGCTGTCTGCCTTTGGTTCAATGGTTAGGTACGAACCCGAAAGCGAGCCTTTAAAAAGCAATTCATAGCCGTCGATTTCGGCTGTTCCGATTATCCTTGCTCTTGGGCAGCGGAATCTCATCTGCCTAATGTTAAGGTTGCTGCCGTAAGCAATGTAGTAACGATTTTTCATTTTCATCATATCCTTTCCGATTTTATGGAAGGGAATACCCTTCTACCACCTAAAGACCGCCTCAGCGGTCGGTTTGCTTTAGGTTTGCAGAAGGCTGTTACCTTCCGTTTCGGAATGCTGTATCTCCCTCAAGGTTTCTTGTAAGAATGTCCCTTGCTGTTGCGAATTCCTGTCCGATGAATCCGAGTCTTAAAAGCCATGTTCTCATTGCGTATTTTGGATTCTCGTCTTGCTGTGGTTTAGGACTTGCTTTCTTTACATCCTTTGCCATTTGGCTAAGTGCAAGGCAAAGCTGAATGTAGCTTTTCAATCTTCCTGCGTGAAGTCCGTTTTGCTTTCCGTTGCTTGGTGATTCAAATTCGAAAAGTCTAAATTCAATCGTTCCCTTCGTGAATGTTGCGTGAAGATTGAGTTGGCGGTATCGGCTGTTGTTGTAGTGGTGGGTTCTGCCGTATTCTGCGTTTTGGCTTGTGTACCAAATGTTGGCAAGTTCGCTCATCGTTGTCGGTTTCTTTTGGTTGACTTGCTTGAGGAAGTTTGGGTCAACCGTTCTGCAGTAATGGTATGTTCTTTGGCTGTTTATCTTTAAGGCTTTGATTAAAAGGTTTTCATGGCTTGCCATTATGTTGGCAAGGTTTCTAAGGGTTTGGAGTGTATGTCCGTTTGCTCCGATGTGGATGTGGACTCCGCATCCTCTTGTTGCATCGCTTTTCGCACCTGCTTTTCTCAATCTTCTTATGAGTTCCTGTAAGGTTTCAATGTCCTCGTAGTTTAAAATCGGTGTTACGAGTTCGCATTGTTGGCTTGAACTTCCTGCAATGCTTGAGTCGCTTTGGAATTTCCATTCTCTGCCTTGGCTGTCCCATGCTGACCAACTGTTGTAGCCGTTTCTTCCTGCTGTGCTTTCATGTCTTCTTGTTCCGAAAAAGTCTGCAGCAATCTTTGAGGCTTTCTGCCTTGTGATGTTGTTCATTTCAACCTCAACTCCGATTGTTTGGTTTTTCATGTTTTTGATTTGCCTTTCTGTTTTTGCGTTCATGGTATGTACCTCCGTTTTTTTGTTTTTGGGTTTTCCCCTTTGGTTGAGTACATATTACCGTCAATCGAGGCATTTATCAAGATAATTATCGACCATAAATACACCAAAATTGTAAGGTATTTGAAGAACATAAATTGTGTACTTTACACCTTTTCAAATTTGTCTTTTCCAACAATCAAGCCGAGGCTTGAACCGTTGTTCCATTTCATATGGATTGTACATATATCATCAATGTGGGAAACCTCGCCGATTGTTTCCTTCGGCGGTGCTTGTTCGTCAGCCATTGAAATCAATTTCAATCTTGTACCTATGGGGTATTCCCTGCGGAGTTTTTCAATCTGTTTTTTACTCGGTAATTTCATGATTGCCTCCGTTTCTGAAAGCTGAAGAACCTGTGAGGTTTTTCAAGAGGATTTTCCTGTCGGCTTTGTATTCCTTGCCGATAAATCCAAGCCTTAAAAGGAAAGTCCTAATGATATAATCCCCTTAGAGTAGACACTTGAAATAACAAAAACATTTCAAAACT
>JAJQBF010000029.1 GCA_021203425.1 Clostridiales bacterium
ATTTAGTTGTTACAGGAACTCCCCATCAACCTGTCACCGATCAATTATACTTGAGTGTTCCTCTTTTTTTCATAATAGAAACTCTCTTCACCCCTAAAAGAAGAGAGTTTTCCTCTTTTTCAGAGGCTTTTTTAATTTCATAGAATATGCAGAAGGAAGAGCAAGCCACCCTTCCTTTTTTTAAATTTTCGACTTAATATATTCCAAAAGCTGTTTTAAATTTTTCTTTCCGAAACTTACCTCTCTGTCGTTTAAAACAAGACAGGGCACGCTCATAACATTATATTTGCTCTGTAATTCGGGAAAGTGACGCAGATCGAAAACCTCCGCCGAAACATAAAGGCTTTTTGCCGCTATATGCTGAGCCGCTGTTACAAGCTCAGGACACATTGTACATGAAAGACTGACAAAAATCTTCATATTTACTGGCTTGTCTATGGCTTTGATTTCTCTTTCCGTCTCTTCGTCAATTCCCTGTCCCGGACCTGCGGCATTATACAGCCCCAAAATAAAGGAAGTAAATTCGTGACCGCCCGGCACTCCGTGAAAAGCAAGCCCCGTTTCACTGCCGTCCTCCCGGATCAGCCTTACGCAAGGCGGAAATTCCTCATACCCGTCGAATTTCTCCGCCTTAAGCTTATCCGTAAGCTTTTCAAGCTCCCTCATATATTCTTCAAGTTCAGCCGAAAGTCTGCTGTTATCCGTACACAAGCGGAGAATAAGACTGCTTTCCATTTTCGAAAAAACCATATTAAGCTGAGATACAAGCTCGCCGCCGAAAAAGCCCTCTTCCGGCTGACTTATCTCGGCTTTCGTTTCTTCTGTTTTCGGTATAATTCCTGTTTTTTTCTGCATAGCCGACGCATACCGCTCCAACTCCGTTGCCGTAACCGCTCCGTCACCTACGGCAGTAACAACCTGACGCAGATTTTTAACTCTTACATCTCCGGCGGCATAAACTCCCTCAGTACCCGTAAATCTGTTTTCATCTGTTATAACATAGCCTGAGGGGTCAAGCTCTGCTATTCCCTTTAAAAGCTTTGTTTCCGGAGCATATCCCGCAAAGACAAACACGCCGAAACTGTCTCCCTTTTCCGCTTTATAAAGGATTTCTTCCCCTGTTTTTGTGTTCGCGTAACATATCTCAGTCAGAGAATTATCCCCCTTAACATATTTTACTTCAACATTTGTCAAAACGGTTATTTTTTCGTTATTCCTTGCTTTATCAGCTGTTGTTTTGGCACAGGTAAAATCATCTTCCCTAACCAAAATTGTAACGTGCTTTGCATATTTGGTAAGAAAAACGCTTTCCTCCGCCGCCGCAAAGCCGCCGCCTATGACGAAAATTTCCTTTCCCGTAAAAAATTCTCCGTCACAGGTTGTGCAGTAAGCCACTCCCCTGCCCTTAAACCTTTCTTCACCTTCAAATCCCACTGTTCTCGGATGGGCACCGGTTGCCGCAATAATCCCGAAACAGTCAAAAGTTCCCCTGTTTGTAATAACCTTTTTTATATCTCCGCCGACTTCAAGCCTCTCTGCCTCAGCCAAAAGAAATTCAGCCCCGAAGGTCTGTGCCTGCCTTTGCATATTTTCCGTAAGCTCGACACCGTTTGTCTTAAAAACACCGGGATAGTTTACAACCTCGGCGGTTATTGTAATCTGCCCTCCGAATCTCTCTTTTTCAATAACCAAAACTCTGTATTTAGCCCTTGCCAAATATATAGCCGCCGTAAGTCCGGCAGGACCGCCCCCTACAATAACAACATCATACATATTATCCGTCATTACAGCCGCCCCACTAAGTCAAGCCCGGGTTTCAATGTTTCTTCTCCCGGCTGCCACTTTGCCGGACAAACCTCACCGCCGTGCTCCGCTACAAACTGACAGGCTTGTAATTTCCTGAAAAGCTCCTGTGCGTTTCTGCCTACATTTCCTTCATTGACTTCATAAGCGGCAATTTTCCCCTCGGGGTTTACAATAAAGCTGCCCCTTTCCGCCATACCGTCGCTGTCAATATAGACTTCAAAATCTTCCGAAAGCTCATGTGTTGGGTCGGCCAGCATAGGATAGCGCAGCTTTTTTATACGCTCGGAAGTGTCGTGCCAAGCCTTGTGGATAAAGTGACTGTCTGTTGAGACGGAATAAATTTCACAGCCGGCTTTTTTAAAGTCATCATATTTGTCCGCCAGGTCTTCAAGCTCTGCAGGGCAAACAAAAGTAAAATCCGCAGGGTAGAAGAAGAAAATACTCCATTTTCCCAAAATATCCCCCTTTGAAACAGTTATAAAATTGTTTTCGTGAAATGCCTGTACGGAAAAATCACTTACTTCTTTGTTTATCATTGACATATAAATCCCTCCTTAATGTTATTGTGTCTGAAAATAAAATAAAAATACCTGTATATTGTGCATAATCACAAAAATATTTATACATTATGTTATTTTATTGACAAAGTATAGATTATATTGTATAATTTATTTTACAAACTAAGATGTCGGCAAACAGGCAGTCCATTACGGTTTATCGATGTGAACAAAGTCTTGTTTTATTTTACAAATATAAAACATATAACGGAATATAACGAAGGGTGTGAGAAATTTTTATGGAAAAAAACATTTCATCTGCGGTAATTAAAAGACTTCCCAGATATTACAGGTATCTCGGGGGCTTACTTGACAACGGCATATCGAGAATTTCTTCAAAGGATTTAAGCGAAAAAATGAATCTTACAGCCTCGCAAATTCGTCAGGATCTTAACAATTTCGGCTGTTTCGGTCAGCAGGGCTACGGCTATAACGTAGAACTTCTTTATGAAGAAATAAGAAAAATTTTAGGTCTTGACAAAACCTATAATATGATAATTATAGGCACCGGAAATATAGGTCAGGCTCTTCTTAACTATATAAATTATCAAAAAAGAGGCTATAACTTCGTAGGTGTATTCGACAAAAACCCCAAGCTTATAGGGCTTAACATAAGGGGTATAGAAATAAGAGATGTTGATACTCTTGATGACTTTCTGAAATCCGAAAAGGTAGACATAGCTGTTTTAACCCTGCCGGGAAACAACGCCGAATCACTTATAGACATAATCGTAAACAACGGTGTCAGAGGAATTTGGAATTTCTCACACCTTCCCATAAAACCTCCGGAAAATGTAGTAATTGAAAATGTACATCTAACCGACAGCCTTATGCAGCTGACCTACAAGCTGACGGAACACGAAAGGGGTTAAACAGGCTATGAAATACTTCCGAAAGTATATATCTCCCATAGGAACCCTTACATTAATAAGCGGCGGAGAAACCCTGACAGGGCTTGAATTTGAAAAAGGAAGATATAACAGCTGTCTTTCTTATATGGTTGAAGCCGATTTAACTGTTTTTAAAGAAACGGAACTTTGGCTTGACATCTATTTTAAAGGAGAAAAACCCGATTTTATGCCTCCTGTTCACCTAGAGGGCAGTCCTTTTCGCTTATCAGTATGGGAAATTCTTAAAAGTATTCCCTACTGAGAAACAACAACCTATGGTGATATTGCCGACAAACTTGCAAATGAAAGAGGAATCAAAAAAATGTCGGCTCAGGCTGTAGGCGGCGCCGTAGGTCACAACCCCATAGGCATAATTATCCCCTGTCACAGAGTTGTGGGCAAAAACGGCAGCCTAACATGTTTCGGCGGCGGAATGGACGCAAAAATATATTTGTTAAAAAAAGAAGGCGCTTTCAGGAGCGTATTTTACACTCCGAAGACGAATAATTTTTGAAAATTTTCTTAAATCGGTTGACTAATTCTTAAAAATATACTATAGTAATAATAGCGGATATTGCGGCTGCACCAAAAGAGATTGAATTATTATTTTGATTACGGAGAGATATGAATGGAATTAAAACCACTTAAAATCGGAGATATAGAAGTTAAATATCCTATTGTACAGGGCGGTATGGGTATAGGCATAAGCCTTTCCTCTCTCGCCGCTGCTGTTACAAACGAAGGCGGCATAGGAGTAATTTCGGCTGCTCAGCCCGGCTTTATGGAAGAGGATTTTTATACAAATACAAACGAAGCCAATATGAGAACCTTAACCCGTCATATTAAAAGGGCAAAGGAACTTACAGGCGGCGGAGTTATCGGGGTAAACCTTATGGTCGCCTCGAAACAATATGATATGTATGTTGACTGCATAATTAAAAGCGGCGCCGACCTTATTATTTCAGGCGCAGGTCTTCCCCTTGACCTGCCTAAGTATGCAGCCGGTTCTGATATAAAGCTTTGCCCTATTGTTTCTTCGGCAAAGGCGGCAAATGTTATTTTGACCCGTTGGATGAAGAAATATAAAAGACTTCCCGATATGATTGTTATAGAAGGTTCCAAAGCAGGGGGACACTTGGGCTTTAAACCGGCAGAGCTTGAAACAATAACATCTATGGACGAAGAAATCGGCAAAATACTTTCCGTCAGAGATAAATTTTCAGAGCAGTATAACAAAACAATCCCCGTTATTTTCGGCGGAGGTGTTTTTGACCGCTCCGATATTGACCATTATCTGTCACTTGGGCTTAACGGTGTTCAGATGGCTACAAGGTTTGTTGCCACAGAGGAATGTGACGCAAGCCCGGCTTTTAAACAGGCTTATATAAATGCCAAAAAAGGCGATGCCAAAATTGTTAAAAGTCCTGTGGGTATGCCCGGAAGAGCCATAAACAACGTCTTTGTTCAAAATACGGAAAGCGGAAACGGTCCTAAGGTTACACGCTGTTTTAACTGCTTGACACACTGTGACCCAAGAACAACCCCCTACTGTATCTCACTGGCACTTTTCAATGCTGCTAAGGGCGACCTTGACAACGGACTTATTTTCTGCGGTGAAAATGTAGACAGGGTAAATAAAATGACAACTGTTCACGAAATTTTCGAAGAGCTTACAAAGGAACAATAATATTATGAAGAAAATAATTTCAACAGACAAAGCCCCTGCCGCAATTGGTCCCTATTCACAGGCGGTTCAAACCGGAAACCTGATTTTTATTTCCGGTCAGATTCCCATAAACCCCTCAACAGGTGAATTTGCGGGAGAAACCATAGAGATACAGGCAAAGCAGGTTTTCGAAAATATAAAAGCTATTCTTAAAAGTATTAACCTTTCTTTGGATAATGTTGTTAAAACAACAGTTTTCTTAAAGGATATGGGAGATTTTCAGGCTGTAAACAAGGTGTATTCCGAATATTTTAAGGAAAACTGCCCGGCAAGGTCAGCCGTTGCCGTTGTTTCACTTCCCAAGGGAGCTTTGATAGAATGTGAGGCAATAGCGGCTGTCTGAAAAACAAAAAATATTGCATTGCAAAAGAGCAGACTGTAATTAATCCGTCTGCTCTTTTTGATTTCCCTAATTATTTACTGTTCGGCTTTGCGGCTCCCTCTCTTACCCCCTCTTCACGTATAACGGAAACGAAGGTCTTTGCCACAATTTTAACATCTGTCAAAAAGCCCATTTTCTTTACATACTCACCGTCATAAGCTGCCTTTACTTCAATAGGCAGCTCATCTCGACCCATAACCTGAGCAAGCCCCGTAAGTCCCGGTTTAATATTGTTTGCACCGTATTTATCCCTTTCGGCTATAAGGTCATATTGATTATAAAGAGCCGGTCTGGGACCCACAATACTCATATCCCCTTTTATAATATTAAAAAGCTGAGGCAGCTCGTCAAGGCTTGTTTTTCTTAATATGCGCCCTGTTTTGGTAATAAAAGCCTCCGGGTCGTTAAGAAGGTGTGTAGGTACGTCCTTGGGAGTATCTGAATACATTGTTCTGAATTTCAATATTTTAAATATCTTTTTGTCCTTTCCCACTCGGTTTTGTTTAAAAAGAACATCTCCCTTAGATTCGGTCTTTATACATACGGCAATTACCGCCATAGGCACAGCCAGCACAACAGCCCCTGCCGCCGAAAAAACAATATCCAAAATTCGTTTTACATATCTGTACATAAGCCGCCCCTTAATAAATAACTTTTATATCTGCTCCGTTTTCCATATTGTTGAAATTGGGAACGATTTCTTTTATAACCGCAATTGTGTCGCTGCCGTCGGAACAGGATCTATAAAGCTTTTTCAAAAGACTTTCAAGCCTCTTTGAATCGATATTCATAGGCTTTGCTATCATAATTTTCTTATGATATGTCTTCTGCATACTGTCCTTTTCCTCGTCCATAATAAGCTCCTCATAAAGCTTTTCTCCCGGGCGCAGACCTGTGTATACAATTTGAATATCTTCATAGGGCTTATATCCCGACAGCTTTATAAGATTTTCCGCCAAGTCATTTATTCTGACAGGCTCACCCATATTAAGAACAAATATGCTGCCCGAGCGTCCCATTCCGCCAGCCTGTAAAACAAGCCTTGACGCTTCGGGAATAGTCATAAAAAATCTTGTTATGTTCTTGTGAGTAACTCTAACAGGTCCTCCTTCGGCAATCTGCTTTTTAAATATGGGAATAACAGAACCGTTTGAGCCTAAAACATTTCCGAAACGGACAGCCATAAACTTGGTTTTGCTTTTCTGAGCCATCTGCTGAATTATCATTTCCGTAATTCTCTTTGTTGCCCCCATTACGTTTGTAGGGTTTACCGCCTTGTCGGTGGAAAGCAGCACGAACCTGTCGGCGCCGTATTTATCCGCAGCCTCGGCAATGTTCAAAGTTCCGAAAACATTGTTTTTCACTGCCTCTTTAGGCACAGTCTGAAGAAGGGAAACGTGTTTGTGAGCCGCTGCATGGAAAACAGCGGAAGGTCTGTATGTTTCGAAAACTCTTTTTACAAGGGCTTTGTCACAGATTGTTCCCACAATAATAATTATATTAATTGAGTCTCCGTATTTATTCTTAAGCTCGTTGTAAAGCTCATATGCGTTGTTTTCATAAACATCAAATATAATCAGTCTCTCCGGCATAAACTTGGAAATCTGACGGCAAAGCTCAGACCCTATTGAACCGCCGCCGCCGGTTACCAAAACGGTTTTGCCCTTGAGATATCCGCTGACATCTTCCACATTTATTTCTATTTCTTCTCTGAAAAGAAGATCGGTTATTTTAACCTCCTGCAAAACTCTGTGGAAATTTCCGTTTTCGGGCACATCGCTCATAGGCGGTATCATTTTAAGAGAACAGTTTGTTTTTGTACAATTATCCATTATCCTCTTAAGCTGAATATTATCGGCGGAAGGAATAGCAATTATAATTTCGTCTATTTCATATTCCTCCGCAAGTCTGGGTACGTTGTCAATATTATGTGTAACCCTGACGCCGTGAATCGAAGTATTGTTTTTCGCCGCATCATCGTCAACAATTATAACCGCCATTCTATTTTCATAGCCCTTGGCAAACTGCAAAATACTTCTGGCAACATTATAACCGCCGTAGCCTGCCCCTATTATCATAACTCTTTTTGTTCCTGCTTTTTTTATAAAACGGTTTTCAAGATGTATATACATTCTCTTTATAAATCTGTAGCCCGACCTCGAAAAGACAAAAAGCACAAAATTTACCGCAAGAGCAACGGCAATCATTCTCTTCGGCAGGTCTATAAAGCCCAGCCTGCTGATATAAAACACATCAAAGAGTATAAGCGCCGTAAATATTATTATTTGACTTAAGAAAATTTTTATAAGCTCTTCAATATCGGCATATTTCCAGATTTTTCTGTAAAAGCCGAAAAGGGCATATACAACAAGGGAAACAACAACGGCAAAGGGAGCGGCATGAAAATACCACTTCCAAACGGAGCTGTTAAAGGTTATATAACCGCCGCCGGGTATACTGCCGCCGTACCACAATGTAAGAGCCGTAAGTATAGACAGGTTTACAAAAACAGCGTCCAAAACAATATACAAGCCTATATTTTTAAACTTCGGGGAGTTTGTCAGCCCGTCGTAATTAATACTCATTCTTCCGATTCCTCCGAGCTTTCCGAAAAATCAATTTTGTTAAGACTGCAGCCCAGCCCTAAAATTATCCAGTAGAAGGGTGCAACGCTTACGGCGCTGTCTGTGGTAAAACCTGTGGCAAGGTAGGCAAGAACACCCCAAAGAAGAGCAATTCTTATAATATTTAAATATCTGTTTTTACTTTTAAGCACAGCCTTTAATGTGAAGAAGAAATACATAACGGGAATGGCAATAAAAGCAATAAGAGAAAATACCCCCGTATTTATGGCAATCTGCAAATACATATTATGAGGCTTGTCTACAATAACATAAGGATTGCCTAAAAATCTGGTTTTTCCCACAAGATCCGTCTGAGGAAATTCCAAAACGAAACTGTCGGGACCTGAGCCGAAAATAAAGTTTTTAGCCTTTAAAATAAGGGGAAGACTTCTTGACCATATATAGCCTCTGCTTGAACCCAAATATTCAAGACCTTCAAAGCCTATATGTTTAACCTCTGTGTTTATGTCATAGCTGTCTCCGTTTCTAATAGCCGGACTTAAGCCCTCTTCCGTTTTTCTGAACATAAAGTCTGTAGTTGAAAAGCCGTCATAGCCTTCAAAATATATTATATCATTGGAAAATATAACCGATGCCTCTTCAAGGTAAGGTACTTCATAAGAATAGGTTATTACACCGTCTTCCTCTGATTTATCCGTATAATTAAGCTCTTCACCGTCAATGGCAAGAACAGGCTCGTCCCCTTCCTTTGAAACTTCAATATCAAAATAAGCCGTAGTTATAATACCTCTGTCGCCGTCAACCGCCAGGTCTCTCCAAAAATAAGGGCTTTCCTGAAGGGTTTTTCCGCTTAAAGCATCAAAAATAACTCTGACCTTTTGAAGGCTGAAATTATCCGCCTTAATAACAGCCCCTCCGACACAGACTACAATAACCGCAGCAATAACAACACCGCCGGCGGTTTTAGGGCTGAAACTCTTAAAAATCTTCTTTTTAAAGCAGTAAACAACAGCGGCAATAACAATAACAACAGCCGAGGCGGAAAGACCTAAAAGTGAACCGGCAGAACCGCTGCCCACTATGTTTACAACCGAAATAAGGGTTAAAACGATACAGCCGTATTTAAGCCTGTTATTCAGGGGAAGAAGAAGAGAAGGCACTAAAAACACGGGAAACATAAGGGCAAAAAAACTGCCCACACAGTTCGGGTTATAAAGTGTGGAATAAATATTTTCATACTTTACGGAAAGAGAACTGCCCTCTTTATAATAACTTCCGTAAACAAGCTTTGTCACAAAATCTGTTTTGAAAATATCGAAACCCAAAAACTGTCCTACTCCTATAAGCCCTATTATGAATGTACCAAGCATTAAACAGCCTATAAAGAAATTCAGTTTTTTTACATTTTTCACAAAGTGAAACATAACCATAAACAAAACCGTATAACAAAGAAGAACAACAACTCCCTCATATCTTTCGGTAACTCCCCAAAGAGACGCACTTTTATATGACGAAAACAATGTTGAAAGCAAGGCAAACAAGCCGTAAACCCCTCCGGCTATAATAAGCGGATTTTTAAAGTGAATCTTTTTTGCCTTATAAGCCGTCATAAGATCAAGAGCCAAAACAATAATCAAAAAAATAACGGCGGCAATAAACACTCTGCTTTTACAATATATAAAAACATCGTTGCTAACGGAGCTGCTCCTGACTGTTCCGTATTCGTCACCTGATATTTTAACGATAGCCAGCCTTACAATAAGGGGCAAAATTACTATAATAAACCCTAAAATCAATGAAGCGGCAATATCCGTCCCTTTTGTTTCCTTTTTTTTATTCATTACTCTACCTCTTTCTTAACCGCCCGAAAAATAATCTGCAGAAGACACAGACGGGCTTTTATTACATCATTTAAAATATTTTATCACATATGAAAATATTTAACAAGGGAAATGTTGAAAAATCAGTAAGAAAAATGACAATAAAACCATCATTTCGGGCTGAACAGCTATCAAAGGACTTGTCGTTTTGAATACTTTTGAGAAAATTTTTGACAGTATTTCTGTCAGGGCTTGAAATCAGTAAAAAAATGTGATAAAATCAGGCTATGATGTTTGGAGATGAAAATATCTTTAGGAGGAAATTGCTATGGTAAAACTTTTTGATTCAGGGGTATTTTATGTAAACGGGGAAATTATACAGGATAACACCGAGGGGATAAGACAGCTTAAGGCTATGGGTGCTTCGACAGATAAAACAGAGGTATCGAAAAAAACAATTGCATATTCAATTATGCAGGCTCACAACACATTGGGAAACACCGAACAGCTGAAAATAAAATTTGATGCTATGGCCTCACATGATATTACCTATGTAGGTATTATTCAGACAGCCAGAGCCTTGGGGCTTGAAAAATTCCCTATTCCCTATGTTTTGACAAACTGTCACAATTCACTTTGTGCAGTTGGGGGAACAATTAACGAAGACGACCATATGTTCGGTCTTTCGGCAGCTAAAAAATACGGCGGAATCTATGTTCCCGCCCACCTTGCCGTAATTCACCAGTATATGCGTGAAATGATGTCCGGCTGCGGAAAAATGATTTTAGGTTCAGACAGCCATACACGTTACGGCGCTTTGGGAACAATGGCAATAGGCGAAGGCGGCGGCGAGCTTGCAAAACAGCTCCTCTGCAAGACATATGACGTAAACCGTCCCGAAGTTATAGGAATTTATTTAACGGGCAAGCCCGACCCGGCTGTAGGTCCTCAGGATATCGCCCTTGCAATTATAGGAGCGGTTTTCAAAAACGGATATGTTAAAAACAAGGTTATGGAATTTATAGGCGACGGAATCGCAAATCTTTCCGCCGAATACAGAAACAGCATAGACGTTATGACAACTGAAACAACCTGTCTTTCCTCTATTTGGGTTACAGACGATAAGGTTAAAGACTGGTATGACATTCATAACCGTCCGGAGGATTTCAAAGTTCTCGAGCCTGAAAACGGCGCTTACTATGACGGGCTTGTTTATGTAGATATGTCAAAGGTTAAGCCTATGATAGCTATGCCTTTCCACCCCTCAAATGTTTACACAATTGACGAATTAAACGAAAATCTTCTTGATATTTTAGATATAGTAGAGAAAAACGGCGCTAAACAAATTGACAACCCGGGAATTAACTTTAAGCTTAAGGATAAGGTTAAAAACGGCAGACTTATGGTTGAACAGGGTGTTATTGCAGGATGTGCCGGCGGAACATATGACAACATAGTAGATGCGGCTGATATACTTTCGGGAAAGACAATAGGCAACCAGGACTTTACACTGTCTGTTTACCCCTCCTCTCAGCCTGTATTTATGAGCCTTGTTGAAAACGGCTCAATATTCAAGCTTATGGAGGCAGGAGCAACGGTTCGTTCCGCTTTCTGCGGTCCTTGTTTCGGCGCAGGAGACGTACCTCCCAACAACGGTCTTTCAATAAGACACTCAACAAGAAACTTCCCCAACAGAGAAGGCTCAAAACCCGGAAACGGTCAGATTGCCTCTGTAGCCCTTATGGACGCCCGTTCTATTGCCGCTACTGCGGTTAACCACGGTGTTCTTACAGCGGCAACCGATATTGACGTGAACTTCTCAAAACCCAAATATTTCTTTAACAAGTCGGTTTACGACAACAGAGTATATACGGGTTTCGGAAAAGCCGACAGCAGTGTAGACCTTAAGTTCGGTTCCAATATTACAGACTGGCCGGAAATGAGCGCTCTGCCTGAGAATCTTCTTTTAAAGGTTGTTTCATATATAACCGACCCTGTAACAACCACAGACGAGCTTATTCCTTCAGGCGAAACAAGCTCTTACCGTTCAAACCCCTTGGGGCTTGCAGAATTTACTCTTTCAAGAAAAGACCCTGCTTATGTAGGAAGAACAAAAGAGGTTCAGAAGGCTGAAAAGGCAAGAAACACAGAAGGTCAGTGTCCCAGAGAGGCTTTGCCCGAAATAAGTGAAATTTTCGACACAATCAAGGCTTGTAAAGAATTTAAAGACATTCATTTCAGAGAAGACGTAGGCATAGGCACAACAATTTATGCCGTTAAACCCGGCGACGGTTCCGCCAGAGAACAGGCAGCAAGCTGTCAGAAGGTTATAGGCGGCTGGGCAAATATTGCTAAAGAATACGCCACAAAGCGTTACCGCTCCAACCTTATAAACTGGGGTATGCTCCCCTTCCTTTTCGAAGGCGAAACACCTTTTGAAAACAGTGATTATATATTTGTGCCCAATGTAAGAGAGGCAATTTCCGAAAACAAAAAGGATATTCCGGCTTATGTTGTAAAGAACGGAAAGCTGAATCCCTTTACGCTTAATATGGCGGAACTTACGGAAGACGAAAGAAAAATAATTCTTGCCGGCTGTCTTATAAATTATTATAAAGAATAATCGGCTGCAAAAGGGCTGCGGATAATTTCCTCAGCCCTTTTATGGTCGGAAAA
>JAJQBF010000010.1 GCA_021203425.1 Clostridiales bacterium
AGCGGCAAAAGAATTTGCAGCTTATTGGAAAGGCAGAGGATATGAAAAGGGAGAAAGTTAGGCATTTTGGCTTTCGCTTCTTCGTGACGTATACGGAGTGGAACACCCTGAAAAATTTATTATATTTGAAGAACAGGTGCATTTGGATCATACAAGTTTTATTAACGGAAATATCCCCTCTACAAAGGTTTTAATAGAACAAAAGGGACTGGGCAAAGATTTGAAAAAGCCCATAAAGTAGTCGGACGGCACTTTATTAACA
Organism: Clostridiales bacterium; assembly: GCA_021203425.1. Taxonomy (GTDB): domain Bacteria; phylum Bacillota; class Clostridia; order Lachnospirales; family CAG-274; genus JAJQCI01. The sequence goes on from JAJQBF010000010.1 coordinate 263, forward strand.
CCTTTTCAACAGGCAAAGCGTTATATTACAGAACTGCTTTTATCACAACACCCACGTCGGGTAGTCACTTGCAATTTCAGTACATTTTTCGTTTATGATATGGAGCGTCCCTGCGGTGAACCGGAGAAAATACTTCTTGAAAATCTTGAAAAGGAGTATTACCGCTTACAGTTTCTTGTAGACAGCGGTAGCGAACATTTAAAGCGTGAAATGGAAGTTTCTATTGCCGCCGGTGAAATTGTAGGGCTTCTTTATGATGCCTTTGCAAAGCAATATGCAGACTCAAACAGTGAAAAGGCTCTGAAAAGCTTGAATGTTCTTTGCGTCAGATTCGTATTTTGTATGTATGCGGAAGATGCCGGAATTTTCGGTCATCACGGAATGTTCCATGACTATTTGGCAGGATTTGGAACCCGTCAGCTCCGCAGGGCAGTAATAGATTTGTTTCACATACTGGACACACCGCCGGAGGAACGTGACCCATATTTGAAATATGATAATCCTGTGTTGGCAGCCTTCCCATATGTAAACGGCGGTCTTTTTGCAAACGAGGATATTGAAATACCGCCCTTTACCGAGGAAATAAAGGTTTTACTTTTAAACAAAGCAAGTAAGGATTTTGACTGGTCTGAAATAAGCCCCACTATTTTCGGAGCTGTTTTTGAAAGCACCTTAAACCCCGAAACAAGACGTTCCGGAGGTATGCACTACACCAATATAGAAAATATTCATAAGGTTATTGATCCTCTGTTTATGGACAGCCTGAAAGCTGAATTTTCCTCTATATGTGAAATAACTGTTTTACGCACAAGAAGAAGAAAACTTCGGAATTTTCAGCAGAAATTAGTTTCTCTTTCATTTTTGGATCCGGCCTGCGGTTCGGGAAATTTTCTAACCGAAACCTATATAAGCCTTCGCCGTTTGGAAAATGATGTTTTACGTGAGCTGCTGCAGGGACAGGTTACTTTGGGAGATGAAAACTACAGCCCTATTCAGGTATCTATCAGTAATTTTTACGGAATTGAAATCAATGACTTTGCCGTAACAGTAGCAAAGACAGCCTTATGGATAGCTGAAAGTCAAATGATGAAGGGAACCGAAACCATTGTTTTAATGCACCTCGACTTTTTGCCGCTGAAAACCAATGCCGGTATTGTGGAAGGCAATGCCTTGCATATTGATTGGAACAATGTTGTTTCCAAAGATAAATTATCCTATATTATGGGAAATCCGCCGTTTGTAGGACATCAGTGGCGTAGTAAAACTCAATCGGAAGACCTTAAAATTGCATTTCACGATCTAAAAAAGCATGGAAAACTTGATTATGTTTGCGGATGGTACAATAAGGCTGCTGATTTTATGCAAGGAAATAACATCGGAGCAGCCTTTGTATCGACAAATTCTATTATACAGGGTGAATCAGTTGGAATCTTATGGCAATTTCTTTTTAAAAATAAAAATGTTGAAATTCAATTTGCATACAGGACGTTTGTGTGGGAAAATGAAGCAAACAATCAGGCAGCTGTTCATTGTGTAATTATAGGTTTTTCTTGTTATCAAACACAGAAAGAAAAATTATTATATGATGGTGAACGTCTGAATATTGTGGAACATATAAATGGCTATTTGCTTTCAGCACCGGATGTTTTTATACAATCAAGAGGTAAACAACTAACAGCCGGATTGCCCAAAATAAGCAAAGGAAGTCAGCCAACAGATGGAGGGTATCTTATTTTGTCAGCTGAAGAAAAAGATGAAATGCTATTAAAGTATCCGGAAACAAAGAAAATGATTAAACAATATGTGGGTTCTTATGAATTAATCAATAATAAACTCAGATATTGTTTGTGGCTAAAGGGAATTGCACCAAAAGAATACCGAAATATTCCAATTATTATGGAAAGACTTACGAAGGTAGCCGAATGCCGAAAAAATAGTGCTACAGATTCCGTAAAAAAGATGCTGATACACCAATGTTATTTACGCAAATTCGTCAACCTGCAACATCTTATCTTGCATTACCAAAAGTTTCTTCCGAAAAAGGAGATATATTCCCATTGGTTATTTATCTGCGGATGTTATTGGAAGTGATCTTATTTATATGATACCGCAAGCATCATTATATTTGTTTGGTGTATTGACTTCCAACATTCATATGGCTTGGACACGTACTGTATGTGGAAGACTTAAGAGTGACTATAGATATGGTCAGGCGGTTTATAATAATTTTCCATGGTCCACACCTACTGAAAAGCAAAAGGCTAAAATTGAGAAGACAGCACAGGCGATTCTTAATGCAAGGAAACTTTATCCTGACAACTCCCTTGCGGATTTATATGATGAATTGACTATGCCGCCTGAACTCCGCACTGCTCACCAAAACAATGACAGAGCTGTTATGGAAGCATATGGCTTTAAGCCAAAGGATCCGACATATAAAAGCGAATCCGCCTGTGTAGCAGAACTAATGAAACTATATCAAAAACTAACCGAAAAATAAATTTCATTATACAGTAAAGATAATAATCTCACTTACAAAGAAGTTTGGTTATTCAATCAAAAAAATGGGAATTTAAGCATATTTTATTGCAGCTTAAATTCCCGTTTTCAAAGAGAGTGAAATTAATTAATAACCACAGAATCAAAGTATGGTATTATACTGTTAAGCGAATCCCATATAAAGCATTTTATAACAGTATCATTTGATATTTCATTTTCAAACTCTATGTAGGTTTTGTCGGCAGATTCACAGGCTTCAACCTCGGTAAACCTGCTGTTTTCATAAAGAGCATAATAAAAGTTTAACTCTTCTCCGCTGTTGTTTATAAATATCTGACTGCAAGTTATACCTTTGCTGTCATCATCTAAAACACAGCTTGGTTGAGTTATAAAAACTTTTGTACCGCCGTATAGATTATCCCAAAATACCTTTGGATTTACTACACCCCAACCATAAGCTGTATCATATCCGGTATCGCCTAAATCTTTGACTGAATTTTTCAGAAGTTCACAGGCTCCTTCAAAATCCAAAGTTTCATCATAAGCCTTTGCCAAAGCTATTAATCCTGTCACATAAGGGGCCGCAAAAGATGTTCCCGAACTTTCGGTATAATATATACCCTCGTCTGTATCTGGCGACCAAAGTCCGTATATGTTTTCTCCGGGGGCAGTTACAAAAACACTTTCATTATTTTGAGATGATGAAGCAACGGTAAAATCAGAGCCTATACTGCCTACACCTATTACATTGTCATATGCGACAGGATAATACAGAGTTGAATTACTGCTGTTGCCGACAGCGGCAACAATAATAGTACCGCTGTCAGCTAAATTATTAACAACCTCCTGTAAAGCCAGAGAATTACTGCCTCCGGTGTTTGTAAATGACATACCAAAGCTCATATTTAAAACGTCAAGGTCTAATTCGGCAGCATAATTTAATGCTGAAATAACATATGAAACCTTTGTGGTTTTGTCAGAAAAGCACTTAAGCATAATTATGTCTGCTTCGGGGGCTATACCGGAAACACCTATACCGTTATTTGTCGCTGCTCCTATAATGCCAGCAACAAATGTACCATGTCCGTAAGTATCTTCACAGGTATCTTCACTGTCAATAACATTATAGCTTTCGGTGCTTATGCTTTCTAAATCGGGATGGGAAGTATAAGCACCCGAATCTATAATACCAACTCTTGCCCCTTTGCCGTTATTGCTTGTTTCAAATATGTTATTATAACCCCAGTTATTTAATCCCCATTGCTCGTCATAATATTCATCATCAGGGCAGCCGAACAGCTCAGCTTCATAATTCGGCTCAATATATTCAATATTTGAATTTCCGATTAAGCTGTCAATATTTTCGGCATCTACCACATACAAATTTTCCGTAAATTCTATAGGTGTCTCATCAGCCGAAAACAGATGAACTGCATCTGCTTTATATTTGACAATATAGCTTTCAACGACTTCTGTTTCCTCTGCAGATAGGACTGCTGTATTAACGGCAATTCCCGTTATTAGCAATAATATTCCGATGTACATCTTCATTTGTTATAAACACTCCTGTAAATTTTAATAATTAAGCTCAATAGAATCAGAAACAGGCTGCATATCTTCATCCCAAAACATAACTTTAAGCACATATTCTTCTTCCGTTTCAGATAAATCACAGTCAACATCGAAGGTTATATTTCTGCTTTCACTGGGAATTAGACTTGATACTGCCTAACTTTGCTCGGCCAATATCTTATTTGTATCCTCGTCATATAAAGCTATATATAAGGTTCCCGATTCCGAAACTTCACCGTTGTTAATTAAATTCAGTTTGAGGGTTACTGAAAAAGTATTGCTGCTGATTTGCGGTTTTGATAAAACTGAAATTTCACAGTCTTTTTCAACTCTTAAAGCCGCATTTTTGTTAACCAAAAGCATATATCCGGCATCAACAAAGTTACCGCTGTATGTGTCTAATGAAAATACTATGTTGTTAGCCGTAATCGTGCCTGTATTTGTGTATAATTCAACTATATCATCATTATAAGGTTTCACATATACATAGTCAGAACACAGACTGATTGAATTTTCTTTTTTTGTGCTGTTATATGTATCAATTACAATATTTGCTTTGCTGTCGGAAGATGATGAAATATAAAGCCTGTCGCTGTATCTGCCGAAAGATATTTCAGCCGATAAATCATCTGTTGTCAGTGTAAAGCTGTCAACCTCATCAACTATATTAACCTTAAACTTGCTTATACTGCTGTCATTATTAACAACCGTATAATCATCATCAGGCAGAAGCCACATAATTCCGGTTGAATCCTCAATGCCCATAGTTCCGTATTTTACGGCACCGCTTATATTTCCGACTTCAATGCTGCTGTCATTGTAAATGCTGGTATCATTCGAGTTTGTTATAAAAAGATAATTATCAGTCATAACCGAAGCATTATTTTCAATATCATCATCTTCAAGTAATGATACAGTATCGTTATCTATAAGGGAGCTTATTTTTACAAATGAAATAGCATAATCATATGTATCTATCCCGTTATATAAGAAAGTATTTTCGCTTAAATCAATTATAATATAGTTTTCTTCCCCATCTTCATTATTGGGTATATCGCAGTCATATATGTAAACATAAAATACATTGGAGTCATCATCTGAATTTTCAACTCTGTAAGGCAAAACAGCATGACCGTATACATCATCATCTTTCAAACTGCTTATGTAAAAAATAACCGGTTCGCTACTGCAGTTCTGAGCAGCTGAAAGAATACTACTCAAATCACCGAATCCCGACTGAACCCAGTTTCCTCCGTCCTCTTCTTCATAGGACATTTCTGTCTGTATAATCGGCAGGAATTGAGATACCTGACACCTTTCAATGAGCTTTGTCAGAGAAGCATCCGCAGATGCCGGTGCGGAAACATCATATAGTCTGTCATAGTCTGAACTGCAATATTCACTTGGATTTAAACCATTTGCATAAAACAGCATACTTGTTAAAGCCATACCAAAACAAGAGCCTTTCCAGAATTTCAGACTTCCACTATCGGTATACGCATAAACATTATACAATGCACTGCCTAAAGTTTCTCCAAATACGGAAATATATGAGCTTTTGGGGATTTTATAAATTATACTGTAACCAAATGATTCTTTAACATTTGAAAAACTATAAGAATCAGTTAAGGGCTGATAATCCTCTTTTTCTTCATTACCTGCACAATACAAAATTGCAGTATTGCTTTTGGCATATCCGGCTTTTATTGCCACAGCCGATATGTACACACTTGTTGATACCGTAAAGGTTTCATTGTATATATTGCTGCTTGTTGTAGGCGGTGTGAGAGAATAATTATAATATATAGCTGCCCCGTCCTCTGCTGTTATTGTAACTATACTGTTATTACAGATTATACTCGGCTTAGACATTTTACTTAATTCTATTGAACTTAATGCAATATCACTGCATGCTGTGCCGTCATATGCCATAGTCTCAATGGTATATGAGCCGGATTCAGTTAATGTGAAAGGTTTTTCATATACCTTTGACCTTGTGGTAGGGATTGTACCGTCGGTTGTATAATATATTGTCTGTGCATTGTCAGAGCTTAATGTAATTTTAATTCCCCCGAGAACATTTGAACTATATATATTTACTCCACTTTCGGAATCAGTTTGATATAAATATATAATATCTGCATTCAGCAAATTTTCATTTCCGGTTGATGTAATAGCAATTTCATTCCATTCGGACTCCGTACCTTTATAATAAATGGTTTTCAATAACGGACAGTTATAAAATGAGCGTGAGCCTATTTTTGCTAAACCGTAAGGCATGATTATATTTGTTAAGCTGCTGCAATTACTGAAAGTATTTACATCAATACTTGAAATTCTTTCCGGTATGGTTATACTTGTCAAACTGCTGCAGTTACAGAAAGCTTCGTTTTCGATGGTTGTTATACTGTCGGGAAGGTCAATGCTTCTGAGGCTTTTACAGCTCATAAAAGCATATTCGTCAATAAGATATACATTTTCCGGTATTGTAATATCCGTAAGATTTGTACAGCCGCTGAAGGAATAGTATTCAATAGCCGTAACTCCTTCGGGTATATTAATGCTTGTAATACTTGCACAGTTGTGGAAGGCAGAATTGCCGATTTGCGTTACGCTATCAGGAATTATTATATCTGTAAGGCTTTTACATCCGCAGAAAGCATAGTTACTAATAGTTGAAATTTTATCAGGCAATGTAATTTCCGTAAGGCTTGTACAATAGTAAAAAGCGGCATATTGAATTTTTTCAACACTATTGGGTATAGTAATACTCGATAGATTTGTACAGTTATAAAATGCATAGTTTCCTATGCTTGTAATACCACTTTCAATAACAACAGAAACTATAACTTCTTTGTAGGAATTCCATGGTGCATTATAGCTATAGTCCATATCGCCTATACCGGAAATAATAACATTATTTCCATCATTGTATATAAGGTAAGCAGCATTATCCCCACAATAACCAAATTTTTGATAATATATTATTTCCGTTTTTCTGGGGTAAAGCGACGAATTATCGGCTGTCGAGCCTTCAGAGCAATATACTGTCTTCAAATTATCGGCTGCACTGCTTAATGAAAAAATGCTTGTAACACTCGGAGGAATAGTTATGCTTGTAAGACTCGAACAATCATAGAAAGCCGCTTCGTCAATGCTTTCGACACTATCAGGTATTGTTATGCTTACAAGACTTGTACAGCTTCTGAAGGTTAATTTTCCTATACTTGTAATACTGCTGGATAAATATATTGTTTTGAGACTTGTGCAGTAATAAAATGCAGAACTACCGAGACTCTTAACACTGTTTGGTACATTTATACTGACAAGGTCTTTACAGAACGAAAAAGCACTTTGACCGACATTTGTAACGCTGTCCGGTATAATCACCTCCGTTAAAGCGGAACAATGGCTGAAAGCACTCGTTTCAATGATTTCCACACCGTCAGATATCGTCAAATCGGCAAGACCCGTACAGCCTGAAAAAACACACCCACCGACATATGAAGTGCTGCCGGGAACGGTTATCTCCGTAATGCTTGAGCAATATCCGAAAGCATAATATTCAATACTTGTAAGACTGCCGGGCAAAGTTATGTTTTTAAGACTTGTACAGTTATAAAAAGCATAGTCATCAATAATCGAAACGCTGTCAGGCAATGTTACGCTTATAAGGTTTGCACAGCCTTCAAAAAAGTGTGCTCCGATATCCGAAACACCATCCGGTATAGTTATTTCCTCAAGACTTGCACAGCCGTAAAAAATATAGCTGCTGAAATATTGAACACTGTTTGGAATATTTATAGTTTTTAGGCTTGTGCAATTTCTGAAAGCATACTGATTGATGGTGATAACACTGTCAGGCAATATTACACTTTCAAGACTTGTACAGCCGTCAAAAGCAGATTGTCCTAATATTGTCTCTCCATACGGTATACTTATAGTAACAAGACTTGTACAGCCTTTGAAAATATAAAAGCTGTTGATATCGGTAACACTTTCAGGTAAGGTTATATCCGTAAGATTTGTACAGCCGCAAAATGCACTGCTGCCGATAGCTGTCACCGTATCAGGAATAGATATTTTCTCTATGCCAATGCACCCGTAAAAGGCGTAATTGCCTATTTTTGTTATGCCGCTTTCAATAATTACTGTTGTTATGTTGCCGTAATATGATGAATACCACGGGGCAGACGAAGATGAAGTATAATTATACATATCTCCCGAACCCGATATTGTCAGAGTACCATTATCATCTAACACATATGTAACACTATCTCCGCACAAGCCGGAATCAATAGTGGCTGCCTTTGTATAAGTGCTTAATACAAAAATCAGGACAACAGTTAATATAGCTAATTTTGGTATTTTGATTACACATATGCCTTTTAAACTTAAATTTAAACACACAAAAATTCCTCCTTGTATTCAAAATAACATTTAATGTATGAAATCTTTGACAGTTACACTGATTTTATTAATAAGTCAGCTCAATAATGTCGGAAATAGGCTGCATATTATCGTTCCAAAACAATATTTTCAAAATATATCTTTCCGACGCATCAGGTAAGTCTATATCAATGTCAAAAGAAACGGTTCTGTTTTCATTGGACAGCAATGATGAAATTTTCTGACTTTGTTCAGCCAGTATTTTATTTGTATCCTCGTCATACAAAGCTATATATAAGGTTCCCGATTGCAAAACTTCACCGTTATTAATCAAATTCAGCTTGAGATTTCCCGTTAAGGTTCCGTCACTTATTTTAGGTTTGGACACAACGGAAATTTCACATTTATTATTAACCTCATCGGCTGAATTTTTGCTTATAAGTATCATATATCTTGCACTTACAAAACTGCCGCTGTAGGTATCCAATGTATATTCAATATCATTTGCTTCAATAGTATCTGTATTTGTATACAGCTCAATTATGTTGTCATTATAGGGCTTTACATAAACATAATTTGAATAAAGGCTGACTGAATTTTCCTTTTTGGTGCTGTTGTATGTATTTACCGTTATATTGGCTTTGCCGGAAGAAGATGACGAAATATAAAGTCTGTCTCCGTACCTTCCGAATTTTACGGTTGACGAAACTTTATCGGTTGACAGTGCAAAGCTGTCGGTTTCGTCAACAACCTTTACCTCAAAATTTTCGATACTGCTGTCATTATTAACAACTGTATAATCATTGTCAGGCAAAAGCCACATAACACCGCTTGTTTCCTCAGTACCTATAGTACCGTATTTTACTGCACCGCTTATACTGCCTGCTTCAACCCCGGAAGTATTGTATATACTTATATCCTTTGAATTAGCGACAAAAAGAAAATTGTTATTCATTATCGAACTGTTATTTTCCAAATCATCGTCTTGGAGCAAGGATACAGTATCATTTTCTATAAGTGAACTGAGTTTTACATAGGAAATGCTGAAATCATAGGTAGCTGTTCCGTTATAATATGAAAATGTATTGCTGCTCAAATCGACAGTAATATAATTTTCACCATCATCAGTATTCGGAGAATCACAGTCATATATGTAAATATTATATACATCTTCACTTTCGCTTGAATTTTCAACTTTATAAGGCAAAACCGCATGGCCGTAAAGGCTGTCATCTCCTGTGAGCCTGTTAATATATATTATAATCGGTTCATTCATACAGTTTTGAGCCGCTGAAACTATATTGCTTAAATCTCCGTATCCGGATTGAACCCAGTTGCCGCAATCCTCTGTTTCGCTGAACATTTCCGTTTGTATTATAGGCAAAAATTGAGAAACCTGACATCTTTCAATCAATTTTGTTAATGAGGCCTCTGCCAAGCCGGGAGCTTCAATAGCATATATATTTTCATAATCTTCATCACAATAGACATTTGCCGTTAATCCGTTAGTATAAAACAATGCACTTGTCAAAGCTATACCAAAGCAGGAGCCTTTCCAACTTATAAGGTTTCCTTCTTCGTTAAAAGCATTTTCATTGTAAATTACTTTTCCGAGAGTTTCACCGAATACGGATATATATGTGCTTTCGGGTATTTTATAAACCATACTGTAACCGAAAGATTTTCTCTCATTATTAAAACTGTATGAATCTGCCAAAGGCTGATAATCCTCCTTTGTTTCTGTCCCCACACAGTACATTGACACCGTATTACTTTTTGCATAACCGTTTTTTACAGCTATAGCCGAAACATATGTACTCTCGGATATTGTAAATGCTCCGCTGTATAAATTGCTGCCTATGGCAGGCGGCGTAAGAGAAGTGTTGTAATATATATCCGCTCCGTCCTCAGCTGTTATTGTTACAACTCCATTTGTACAGCTTATGCTCGGTGAAGTTGTTTGACCTATATTTATTGATTCATTATATACAGAACCATAGTCCGAACCGTTATAAGCAACAGCTTCAACAGTATAATTGCCTGCGTTTGTCAACGTAAAAGGTGATTCATAGGTTTTTGATTTTGTAGTGGGAACTGTTCCGTCGGTTGTGTAGTATATTGACTGAGAGCCTTCTGAAAATAATGAAACCTCAACTCCTCCCGAAACATCATCTACAGTTATTTCCACATCTGAATCAAAAGTGTTTTCATACAAATATATAATTTCCGCACTCTTCAAAACCTCATTATGGGTATAATTGATAGATATATTACCTCACTCATCCTCGGTTCCGCAGCAGTATACAGTTTGCAGTAAAGCACAGTTATAAAAAGCTAAGCTTTCAATGGTTAACAATGTTTTCAGCAATACAATACTTTTTAATGATGTACATTCATCAAAAGTTAATTTGTTAATCTTTGTAACTCCTTCCGGTATAGTTATACTTTCCAAAGAATAACATTTCCAAAAGGCTTCTATGCCGATTTCAGTTATACTGCTTGGGAGGGTTAAGTTTGCCAGACTTATACAATATGTAAACGCATAATCACCTATGCTTGTTATTCCATATGGGATAGATATACTTGTTAAACTCATACAGTTATAAAATACACCGGTTCCAATGCTCTCCATACTGTCAGGCAAATCAATACTGCTAAGATTATAACAATTATGAAAGGCATAATTTCCTATTTCAGATGCTCCCAAAATATTAATATAGCTTAAATAGTAACATTCGAGAAACGCATCTTTTTCTATAGTTTTCACCGTATCCGGAATTGTAAGTGAAAATACTGTTTTTTCGTAATCATAGCCATTTTCTTCACAATATTCTTTATGAAGAAGGCAAGGACATTCAACTAAAACAGAACCGTCTTTACTGAATAATATGCCATTGCTTCCCGAACCATAGTATTCATTATCGTCATTGACAATTATTTTTTCTAAATTATCATTACTGAAAGCGGCAGTTCCTATATAACTTACACTTGAAGGAATTGTGATACCGGATAGGGCTGTGCTTCTAAAAGCACGCAAACCTATGCTTTCAACTCCCTCAGAAATAGTAACACTTACCAAATTATCACATAATGCAAAAGCATATTCCCCTATATTAATAACATTTCCCGGTATAGTAATGTTTGTTAAACCATCGCAGTTATAAAATGCTGCATTGCCTACAGTAACAATGTTATCAAGTATATCAATACCAGTCAAACTGCTGCAGCTGCTGAATGCAAACATATTTATACTTGTTACGCTGCTCGGAAGACTAATTTTTTCTAAATTACTGCAACCGCAAAAGGCATAACCGCCAACAGATGTAATACCGTTTTCTATTTCAACTGCTGTTATGAGGCTCCTGTAACTATACCATGGAGTATATAATGCGTTGTCATAATCTGCCATATCACCGGAACCACTTATTGTTATAATTCCTGTATTCGCATCTAAAGTCCATTCTGCATTATCTCCGCAGCTGCCTGAATAACTATCATCAAATAATTCAATATATGTTTCATTATCTTCTATATTATCAGTTGGAAAAAGAAAGTCATTGCTTTAATATTGATTTTCTATGTTAATATCATCGGATAGTTTGACTTCAATATTGCAGTCACCGTATATATCATCATTC
>JAJQBF010000068.1 GCA_021203425.1 Clostridiales bacterium
GGGTAACTTTTTGTGTAATTTTACCAATAATTATAAAAATTGCTCATTTATAGAAAATAAATCGGGACTGTCTGAATCTGTCATTATTCTCTTGAAAATTTCACTGCACTTCTGAGGTTCACGCTTTCATTCCTCCGTAAGTTACATTAAATTTATCCCATTACAACGGGATAGTCTGTGTCGTTTTTCAACACACCCGAACAGTTTTCGGCCTCTGTTTTTGCTGTTTCGGCATCAGTCAAATAAGAAACAGCTGTTGCGCCGCCGCTGTAATAAAAATAATCGGGGTTTGTGTCAAAATTGTTTATATAGCCGCCTTCTGCCTTCTTTTCGGAAAGATGCTGATTTGTTTCCGAATCTGCAGCGGCTATGTCAATAGTACAATTTCTTTCTTTTACGATATTTATAAAATCATCGGCAGTAATTTCCGTTGTTATAATATCGTTATATGATTTTATGATTCCGTTCCCCTTAGAGCCTGACTTTGACTCAAAAACAGTGTTGTTGTCTTCGTAGAAATTTGCCTCCGAGAAAATAAAGGCAGAGGCTCTTGCGCTTATTGATGTGTCGGTTGTGCCCTTTACATAGTTGTTGTAGGTGTGAACATTTACATATCTTGCAAGGGGAAGTCTTGCACGGCAGCCGTTGTAGAAATTATGATGATAAGTATAGTTATACTGTTTTGTGCTGTCGCTGTTTCCGCTTAAAGATGTTTTGTGGGCTTCGCTATATGTACAATAGGAAATCGTAACATTCTCACAGGCATTTATATCTGAAGAGCCGTCGCCGTCGCCCTTATCCTGTTCATCGGTTAAGTCGCAGAGGTTTTTGCCTATGTTAAATGTACAGCGGTGGAACCAAACTCTGTTTGCGTTTTGTGCCGTACAGCCGTCCTCCTGATAATTTGAAAAGGTTATGTTTTTAACCTCGACACTGCTGCAATATCTGAACAAAACGCCCCAGTTTACAAACTCGGTATCTGTGCCTATTCCTTCAAGGGTTATGTTTGAAAAGCCTGTATATCCCATAACCTTTAAAGCCTTTATGTCAAGCATACTTATATAGGTGTCTGTGTCATCAGGATCATCTACCTTGTCAAACTGCCATACGGACTCTGCGTTTACAGTATATTTATTAACATCTTCCGACAATATGTAGAATCTGTTGAAAAGCCCCTTTATAGGCTCTCCTTCGCCGCAGTCTTCCGTTATTGTCTTTGTTTCGGGGTCTAAAACCCAAACAGAGGAGTCTATTTTGCCTATAAATCTGACAATAAGGGGTTTGTGAAGATATTTAGCGTTGGATAAAATAACGCCTATCCCTTTGTATCCGCTGTATTCTATTGTGTTTTTGTTTTCGTTTGTAACATAAATAATGTCAGCCCCGTCTTTAGGCGTTCCGTCGTCTTTATAAGCGCCGACTCCGTCAAAGGAAGTATCATAGGGAAGACTTTCCGCCGGTCTGTTGAAATGTGCATAGCCGGATCTGTCTTCCGCTAAAACATTTACACTTGTTTCAAAGTTTTTTCTCTTTGAAGTAGCAATTTTTATGTCATATTTTCCTGCCGCAAGCCCGGGAATATCAACTCTGGCGGTATCGGCATCAATCTGCCTTATAAGCGCCCTGTCGTCACCGGAAATTACGGTATATTCTTCATCTCCTGCCTTTCTGTAAGAAACCTCGGCATATTCCGCCTCGGAATCGTCCCATTCGGCATAAGCCGTTTCATACCAGCCGCCGCTTGTAAACATCGTCTCACTGCCGTAAACCGCTGTGCCCGAAACCGCTGCCGAAAAAACCATACCTACAGCAAGAACCGCCGCCGCAATTTTCTTAAACATTTTCATTTGTAACCCTCCCACGTTATGTTATTTTATTCTTCTTTTATTAATTATACATTAGAGCCGTAAATTAATCAATGAAAATTTAAAAGATTGACTTATAATATCAAAAACAGCTGCAGTTCAGCCGAAACACATCGCAGCTGAACTATTAAAAAGCCCCTCAGTGCAGTCCCGAAATACTTTTGTTGTTTCCGGTGTCTGCTATGAGGGGATTGTATTAAATTCTTCAGCTCATCGTTTTTCTATAGCGGTCGATTGCCGACTGTCGATGGTCGATTTTCGACTGCCAGTTGTCGATTTTCGATAATCGGTGATCAGCTGTTTTCACCTGTTATGGGTATAAATATGTCGTTTTTTTCTACAGGGTCGGGGCGGTTTTTGATTTTGGCATTCTCATAAAAAAGCATCTGTGAATGAATCGGCTCCCTACCCCGTTTGTCTACTCTTCTGTATGTTCCGCTGCTTTCCATAACTCTTGTTTTTATCGTGTCGGAAAGTGTTATATCCAAGATTTCCTTAACCTCTTCCTTAAGGGACTCGTCTTCAACAACAAAGGCTACTTCAACACGTCGGTTTAAATTTCTGGGCATCCAGTCGGCGCTTGACAAATAAATTTTCGGCGAGCCGCCGTTTTCGAAATAATATATTCTGGAGTGTTCCAAAAATCTGCCTACTATGCTTGTTACCCTTATGTTTTCGCTTATTCCTTTAACACCGGGGCGCAGGCAGCAGATTCCTCTTACTATAAGCTGAATTTTAACCCCTGCCATAGCCGCCTCGTAAAGGGCTTTTATAATTCCGTCATCTACAAGAGAATTCATTTTTGCCAGTATTTTTGCCTCTTTGCCTCCCCTTGCGTTTTGGGCTTCAATACCTATGTTCTTTATAAACATTTCCCTTAAATTTGTGGGGGCGGCGGCTATCTCATGATAGTTTGTTGACTTTGAATAGCCCGTCAAAACATTAAACAGCTTTGAAACATCGGCGCCGTAGCTTTCCTTTGCCGTAAACATACCCAAATCGGTATACTGCTTTGCGGTTTTGTCATTGTAATTTCCAGTTCCCAGATGGACATAACGGTGGATTCCCTCCGGCTCTTTTCTTACAACCATACACAGCTTACAGTGGGTTTTCAGCCATACAAGACCGTAAACAACGTGGCAGCCTGCCTTTTCAAGCTTTCTTGCCCAGTTTATGTTGTTTTCCTCGTCAAACCTTGCTTTAAGCTCCACAAGAACAGTTACCTGTTTTCCGTTTTCCGCCGCCTGAATAAGGGCGCCTATAATAGGAGAATTTCCCGAAACTCTGTAAAGGGTTTGCTTTATGGCGAGAACAAGGGGATCCTTTGCAGCTGTTTTAACAAAATTTACAACGCAGTCAAAGGATTCATAGGGGTGGTGAACCAAAATATCCCTTTCTTTTATTACCTCAAATATATCCTTGTCACGAAAGGCTTTTACGGCTACGGGCGGCATAGGTCCGTCACAGAGATTATTACAGCCCGGAATTCCGGCTATGCGGAAACCGGCGGTTAAATCTAAAATACCGTTTATTTGGTAAATATAGTTAGCGTTAAGCTCCAGATGCTCAAGAAGAAAATGAAAGGCATTATGGCTTATATCCTTTTCGATTTCAAGCCTTACAGGTTCTCCCCATTTTCTCTTCTTTATGGACTCCTCTATTTCAACAAGAAGGTCGTGTCTTTCGTCTTCATCTATTTCAAGGTCGGAATTTCTCGTTATTCTGAAGGCGTAGGAAGACAAAACTATGTTACCCTCGAAAAGCCTTGACATAAAATGCTTTATAATATCCTCCAAGAATATAAAGTCTCTGTTTTCGCCGTCTTTAGGCAGTTCAATAATTCTGGGAACAACAGAGGGCACTTCAACTACGGCAAATTTCTCTTCGCTGCTTTCAAGCTCAACAATAAGATTCAGACTTTTATTAAAAACAAGAGGGAAGGGTCGGCTTGAGTCTATTGCCATAGGGGTTAAAATAGGGAAAAGGGTTGTGTTAAAATAAGCCTTAACAAAAGACTTCTGTTCCGAATTCAGCTCGTTGTATTTTTTGAAAAATATTCCTTCTTCTCTTAATCCGGGAATAAGACTTCTGTTTAAACAGCTGTACTGCTTTGTTACCATTTCGTGGGTTCTTTCCGCAATTTTTTCAAGCTGATTATCCGGCGTCAGCCCCGATATATCCGGGCTTGTTTTTCCTGCAAAAACCTGTTCCATAAGCCCTGCTACACGAACCATAAAAAATTCGTCCATATTTGAGGCGGTTATAGCCAAAAACTTAAACCTTTCCATAATAGGGTTTGTTTTGTCGAAGGCTTCTTCCAAAACTCTTTCGTTAAATTCAAGCCAGCTCAGTTCTCTGTTTATATATAAGTCTGTATTGTTTAAATCTGCCATATTAAATTACGCTCCTTTTTTTAAGAACCGCCTTAATACCGTATACATCGGCAAACAGCTTGCTTTTTTTGCTGAAAATCAGCTTCTCAAGATCTATGTCTTTATAGGTGTCAAGGGTTATTATAAACTCGTTTGCCTTAAGCTTTACGTTTATGTTCTGATATTTTCCGTAACCTATGTTTACGGCGGTTGCAAGCCTTAATATTGCGCAAAGTTTCGAACAAACAGCCCTTGAGCTTTGTGAAAGATCGCTGTATGACCTATACTGCATATCCGGCATAAGGGAACCGTGAAATAAAGCCGCATTGGCTATAATTTCTCTTTCCTCTCCGTTTATGCCTGTTATGTCAAGACCTCTTATAATATTGTAGGAATGTATGTAATGGGCTTTGTGGTTTATAAATTTGCCCGAGTTATGAAGAATCGCTGTAAGGCTTAACAAAAACCGTTCTCTTTTGCCCAGACCGTGTATCTTTTTAAGCCTGTCGAAAAACAAAAGGGCACAGTGTTCAACCTCTTTTGTGTGTTCTATATCAAGCTGATATCTCTCCGCTATTTTCCATGCGGCAACAACGGCATTTTCCTCAAGTCTTTCTTCAAGCCCCTTATAAATAGAGGGGTTAAGGTGTTTAACAAGAAGAGCCTCTCCGGCGGTTATAGGCATAGCCATAATCTTATCTGCCTTTATATGCTTTAAAATACGGTTGTAAATTACCAAAGCAGGCATAATAATCTCTTGTTTCTCAATGTCTATTTTGTATTTTTCGCTTAACTCCGTAAGGCTGCTTTCTTTTGTCTGCTTATAAAAGGCAGTGAAACCTTCCTTATTTATTTCAATAACCTTGTCAACAACCTTTCCGCCGCAAAGCCTTGAAATAAGCCCTGCATCACAGCCTGTAAGTATGACCTCACCCACTGTTTCGGGAAGAGCCAATAAAATTCCGTCTATGAAAGGCTTTAAATATTCTTTTATAACACCCGTAAACTTTTCAGCAGAAATAACCTCAAACATTTCGCTTAAGCGAAGTCCCCCTGTTTTCATAGTGGTTGTATAGGTAAGACAAGCATCTTCAAGAAGAGATATAAATATGTTTCCCGAACCCAAATGTATAACAACGGCAGAACCCGAATGTTTTTTCGGGAGCATATTAAACATAAGCATATCTATATAATTTTTCTCCATACTGTCGTCAATTACCACTGCCTCCAGCCCCGTTTTTACCTTTATCTGGTCTAAAACATATTCTTTGTTGGCTGCTTCTCTTACGGCTGTTGTGGCTATTGCAGAAATATGTTCAACGCCGTATTCCCTTGTAACCTGTAAAAAGCCGTTTATAATTTCAGCCGCCTTGCATATGCTTTCAAAGCTGATTTTACCGTAATGAAAGGTATCTTTGCCCAAACTTAAAGGATAGGAAAGGCTTTCAACAAGCTTATAGCCGTCGCCTTTTTTCTCTCCTATTTTAAGCCTGAGTTCATTGGAGGCAAGTTCAATTACCGCAGTAATTTTCTTATTCATAGTAAGCACGCTCCTTTACGCTATTATCTCACATTTACACTTCACTTTAAAGATAAAATTCGTAAAGTTTGTGTAAAATCTTTAATTTGCCGACAGCTTATATAAGCCGTCGGCATAAATAGCTATTAGTCTCCGAAACTGATACCTATATTCCTTGCAGATGCCACAACCTGATTGTCAAGAGGAACACATTTAAGCTTTCCGGCAACCTCCGAAAGAGGAACGGGAACAACCTCATTATTTTTCATTCCCACCATATAGCCGAACTTTTCGTCTCTTATAAGCTCCGCCGCCTTTGTTCCGAACATAGTTGAAAGAACTCTGTCATAAGCCGAAGGACTGCCCCCTCTTTGAATATGGCCGGGAACGGTAACCCTTACGTCGTGACCTGTTACCTTGGCGATATCGTCGGCTACTCTGTAGGCAATAGATGAATGTGTCATAGCTACTCTTGCCGCCTTAAATTCCTTCTTTGACATTTTGCTTTCTTCAAGAGAAATTGCCCCTTCTGCAACGGCAACAATTGAAAATACCTTTCCCTCTTTTGTTCTGCTGTCTATAACCTCTGTTATTTTGTCTATGCTGTAGGGAATCTCGGGAATAAGTATAATATCCGCTCCTCCGGCAAGCCCTGCGTAAAGATTAAGCCAACCTGCCTTATGACCCATAATTTCAACAACAAATATTCTGCCGTGAGAGGTGGCTGTTGTGTGAAGTCTGTCTATAACCTCAGTGGCAACATCAAGGGCAGAGTAAAAGCCGAAGGTTATATCCGTTCCCCAAAGGTCGTTGTCTATTGTTTTGGGAAGAGTCACTACATTCAAACCTTCTTCGCTTAAAAGGTTTGCTGTTTTGTGCGTGCCGTTTCCGCCTAAAATAACAAGACAGTCAAGTCCCATTTTTTCATAATTTTCCTTCATTGCCTTAACCTTGTCTACACCGTCGTCGCCTATAACCCTCATCTGTTTGAAAGGCTGTCTTGATGTTCCGAAAATAGTTCCGCCCATAGTGAGAATACCTGAAAAGGCAGACTTTTTCATAATTTCATATTCTCCGTCAATAAGCCCTTTATATCCGTCCTTTATGCCGTATATTTTAACCTCTTTTCCGTATATGTCATAAAGCCCTTTTGCAACACCTCTTATAGCCGGGTTTAAACCCTGACAGTCGCCGCCGCTTGTTAAAATACCAACTTTTTTCATTTGCAATGCCTCCCTGAAAATTTTTTTCTTAAAGCTATTTTACCACATATTTAAAAAAGTGTATACATAAATAATGTAAAATTTTTCAAACCGAAAATACGGCAGTATCTTCAGTTTTAAAACCCCAAACCAATCGGACTGCAAATAAGTTTGGGGCTTTAAATTTTTTTCTTATTTTAAATTGAAATGCCTTCTGTTTTTCCGGCTAAGGATATACTCATTTTGTCAAAGTCGAAAATTTCACGGCATATGGTTAGTATCTCTGCCGAATTTGTTTTTTCCAAATCAGACAGTGTTTTTTCGTTTGATGGGCAAAAACCCCGAAGAAGAACATTTCTGCCCATTCTTGAACTTCGTGAAGACGTACTTTCGTCGCTTAAGAGAAAATTGCTTTTTATCTGTCCCTTTATTTTTAAAAGCTCACTTTCGGAAATTTTCTCTTCCTTCATATTTTGAAGTTCCGTCCGGCAAAGACTTAAAACCTTTTCACAGTTTGAAGGACTTAAGCCGCAGTAAACCATAAAAATGCCTGTGTCCGTAAAGCTTGAAGAAGCAGAATAAACGCTGTAGCAAAGTCCCTTTTCTTCTCTTATTTTTCTGAAAAGTCTGCTTGACATACCTCCTCCCACAGCCGCATTTAAAACCGAAAGGGCTGAGCTTTTTTCTCCGAATTTAGGTGACGGAAAAGCTAAACAGAGGTGCAGCTGTTCTACGTCCCGCTTTGTTTTAACAATTTTAGGTGTGTATACTGCCTTTTCAAAAGAAACTTCGGTGTTTTGGGGTTTCAGCGGAGAAAAGGCGCTTTCAAGCTGAGAATAAAGAGTTTCTCTGTCAAATTTTCCGGCTGCGGAAATTACAATATTGTCAGGGCGGTAATTTCTTTTAAAATATGAGCGAAGAAAGCTGCTGTCAAAGGCGCTTATTGTGTCATGAGTGCCTAAAATTTCAAGACCCAAATTTTTTCTTCCCCAAATTTCATATTGGAGCTTGTCAAAAACAACATCTTCCGGGTTATCCTCGTAAATGCTTATTTCTTCGTCTATAACAGTCCGTTCACGCTTAATGGCATCATCATCGAATTTTGAATTTAAAATCATATCAGCTAAAATTTCCAAAGCTTTTTCAAAATGCTCCGACAAAGCCCTGAAATAAAAGCAGGTATATTCTTTTGTAGTATAAGCGTTTATCTGACCGCCTATTTCGTCTGTTTCGCCGGCTATGTCTGCCGCCGTTCTCTTTTCGGTTCCCTTGAAAAGCATATGCTCGATAAAATGGGCTGCACCGTTTGTTTTTTCGTCTTCATATCTTGAACCTATACCCACATATACCCCCAAGGATATGCTGTTCATATAAGGCATATCATCTGTAACAACCCTGATTCCGTTTTTTAGCTTTCTTTCTTCAAACATATTTTATCCTTTCTTAAAAGTCATCTTTTTGTTTTATTTTTCACTTATATTTTGTTTTTATTCTTTATTCAGTCGGTTCAATTGTCCGTGAAAAAAAAGAGCCGCAAATCTGCGGCACCTTCTCACGGTTTTATTTTAATGAATTAATAAGTTTTACGGCATCTACATATTTTGCAATTCCCTCGGCAACTTCCTTTGCCTCCTTCATTGCAAGAACAACTGTCGCCGGGCGGTGAACAACATCTCCGCCAGCAAACACACCCTCAAGGGTTGTCATACCGTAAGGCTCTTCTCTGATTTCAACATAGCCCTGATCGTTTACTTCGATTCCCTCGGTTGTGCTTATAATAAGTCTTGCCGGCTTTGAGCCAATGGCAATAATACACTTGTCGCAGGGGATAATTTCTTCATTTCCCTCACACTCAACCTTAAGACCTCTTAAATAGCGACCTGAGGCATCGCCTATGTATTCAATGGGAGTTGACTTCCACTTAAACTGAACACCGTCGCTTACGGCTCCCTCATATTCGTTAGGCTCTGCCGATATGGTTTCAATAACATCTCTGTAAACAACTGTACAGCTTTCGGCGCCGCATCTCATAGCCGTTCTTGAAGCGTCCATAGCTACGTTTCCTGCTCCTATAACAAGAACTCTTTCGCCGAGAAGTACGGGAAGATCTTCCTTTTTGATTTCGCCGCTTCTGAACATAAATACACGTCTTAACATATAGTTTGACTTCATAACTCCCTTAAGAGTTCTTCCGGGAATATCAAGACCCTTTGAAACCGCAGTACCCGTTCCTATAAAAATAGCATCGCAGCCTTCATCAAAAAGATTGTCTATTGTTTTGTCAACACCGATCTTTGTGTTGGTTATAAAGGTTACTCCGTGTTCTTCTATTCTCTTTATTTCTTTTCTTACAACGTCCTTTGGAAGTCTGAATTCGGGAATTCCGTACATAAGGATTCCGCCCGGTTCTTCCTCTGCCTCGTAAACAGTTACCTTAAAGCCCATAAGCGCCAAATCTCCGGCTACTGTAAGTCCTGCCGGACCTGAACCTATAACGGCAACCTTGCCCCTGTTTTTACCGGGGATTGTATATCTTATAAGCTCCATATCGGCGTCAAAGTCGGCTACAAACTGCTCCAGCTTTCCGATATGAAGTGCCTGACCTTTTCTGGCAAGAACGCAGGAACCCTGACATTGTTTTTCGTGAGGGCAAACTCTTCCGCAGACAGCCGGCAGATTCGTTTTTTGAGTAAGATAGGCTCTTGCCTCGCCTAAGTTGCCCATTGCAAGACTGCCTATAAACTCCGTTATGTTGTTGTTAATAGGGCAGCCCCTCTTACACATAGGCACTTTACACTGTAAGCATCTTTTAGCCTCTGTAATTGCCTCTTTCATTGTATATGGCTTGACATCGCTGTCAACCTCTGTTTGATGGTTTAAATTTAAAAAATCTGTTTCGGGACCCATAAAAATTTCCTCCTTATATTTTAAGTGTTTCTCTTAAGCCCTTTAAGAGAATATCATTTTGCTTAGGAAGAAGTATGCAAAATCTGAAATAATCTTCCCCTAAACCGGCAATATTCTCGCAGCTCCTTATTATAATGTTATATTTAAGCAGATGGTTAAATATATCCCCTGCTTTAACGCCCTCCTTTAAAATCCTGCAAAGCACAAGATTGGAGTTTAAATTATAGGTTTTTATGCCCTTCATAGCGGAAAGCTCCCTCTTAAGACGGTTTCTTTCCTCTGAAATAAGGCTGTGGGTTCGGTTTATGTGATTCGTGTCGGAAAATATAACCTCTCCGGCTTTTGCGCTTAAAGTATTAACCGACCACGCATCTCGGAGAAGATTAATTTTATCCTTTAAAGCCTTTGAGGCTGTTATGCCATAACCCAGCCTTAAGCCCGGGCAGGCAAAAAATTTTGACGTGCCTCTTATTACGGCTATATTGTCTTCTCTGCCGGCTATGGGAATAGCCGAAATTTCTTCTAAATTATCGGCAAACTCGGCATAGGTTTCGTCTATCATTATAAATGTGTCCGTTTTTTTACAAGCCTCCGTCAGCCTTTCAAGCTCTGTTCTTTTAAAAACAGAGTCAGTAGGGTTATTGGGGTTGCATATAATAACCATATCCGCTTTGTCGGTAATTTGAGATATAAGCCTGTCTGTATCGGGAACAAAATCTTCTTCCTCTTTCAGTGTAAAGAAAGAACATTTTCCGCCGCAGAGTTTTACTTCTCTTTCATATTCCGAATAACAGGGCGCAAGTATAAGCGTTTCTTTCGGTTCAACAGCCCTTATAATAAGCCCTATAAGTTCCGTTGAGCCGTTTCCCACAAGAATATCGGGAACAGCGGCGCCGGTATAACGGCTTATTTCCTCCCTGAGACGAATATAGCCCTTGTCGGGATAGGTTGAAACAAGGCTTACGCTTTCAATAATCTTTTCCTTAACCCTTTCGGAAACCCCGAGAGGGTTCACATTTCCCGAAAAATCTATAATATCTTCTCTTTTTATGTGCAACTGTCTTTCAACAGCGTCCAAATCCCCTCCGTGTATGGAAGTATATTTCATAATATCATCTCTTTAATCATATTGCCTTCTCCATACCATTGTACATCATTTGGGAGTAATTTTCAACAGAAAAATAAAAATTTTACAAATATATTTTATGCAAGAATGTTGAAACAAAAACTATTTAAACAGTCCATACGATATTAAGTAAGAAAACCTATAATCCGCAGCATTATAAATCGCACTGCCCCGTAAAATTTTAAAAACCGCTGCCGCCCTTTTATCAATTCAGGGCATAACAGCGGTTTTTTCTTCCGTAAACTGTCATAAATCATTTTTTCGAAAGTCAACGGGTCAGTCACAGTTGGTTATATACAATGAAAATCGTTTACATAGAAAGTGTAATTGAGGCCACATATGAGGCTACAAGCAGGAAACCCAGAACTCGTGAGACAATAGGCGCTTCCTTTGTAAACATTGCCCCTATTGCAATTATCGCCGAAATGAAACCGAAACACAAAATTATAACCGAGGCTTTTTCGTAGTAATATATACTTCCTCCTGTATAGAGAAGATCGCCGAAAACAAGGATTATAAAGTTGAAAATGTTGCTTCCGGTTACATTTCCTATTGATGCGTTGAAATTTTTAAGTCTTACAAGGTTAATTGAAGATGTAAGCTCGGGAAGTGAAGTAGCAACACCCAAGAATATAGCGCCGGCTACGGTCTTGCCCAAATCGAGAGTTTCGGCAAGTCTGTCGGTTACGATTGTAAGAATTATACTTGCCGCAACAAGAAGAACGGCAAAAATTGAAAATCTTACAAGAATCTGCTTAGGGGTCAAGTCGCTTGAGGTCTCTTCTTCTGTTTCGCTGCCCTCGTCGCCGGCTATAAGTTTTACGTTTATAATGTAAATAACAAGTATTGCCAGTGATGCTATGTCAATTTTGAAAAGTCTCAAGTCAAGAGTTGAGTTTTGACTCTTAATTCCGAAGAAACAGGTTCCGTACATTAAAAGTGTAAGCAGCAGCGTCCAAAGGTGGGTTTTCGAAACATAACACTGTTTATAGAGATTTGCCGCAAAAAGCAGGCAAACACCGAAAATAACAAGGTTAAAAATATCGCTGCCCAAAACATTTCCCAAAACAAGCTCAGGCGTATGAACTATAAGGCAGGCGCTTATGCTTGTAAAAAGCTCAGGCAGGCTCGTTACGGCGGCCAAAATTATACCCCCTACAAAAGCCCCCGATATGTTTGTTTTTTTATCAAGCTCATCAACATAAAAAGACAGCTTAATAGAAAAATAAACAACAAGTACAGCTAAAATAATATACTCCGCAAATAAAAGTACAATAAAAA
>JAJQBF010000152.1 GCA_021203425.1 Clostridiales bacterium
TACATTATCACACATAATTCTTAATATTCAAGACTAAAAATTATTAAAAATTATGAAGAGGGTTCATAAAACAAAAAAATCTTTCAAAAAAAACATACTAAATGATAAAACTCCGTTTATCCTACAACAATTCTGCTGTCGAAAGCACCGTCCTTTTTTATTGTTATTTGTTTATCTATCTTTGTTTTTAGCTCCGATACGTGTGAAATAATTCCCACAAGGCGGTTTCCTTCCGTTAAACCCGACAAAGCCTTAACCGCCTGATTCAGCGATTCATCGTCAAGAGAGCCGAAACCTTCGTCAACAAACATAGATTCTATGTTTATTCCTCCGGCAGATGACTGAATTTCCTCCGAAAGCCCCAAAGCCAGCGACAGCGAGGCTTTGAATGATTCTCCGCCGGATAAACTCTTTATCCCTCTTTCCGTACCGTTATAGTGATCCGTTACGTTAATTTCAAGACCTGCCCTGCTTCTTTTATCACGGCTTTCTTTGCTCCTTACAAGTTCATACTGACCGCCTGTCATAGTCATAAGCCTTGTGTTGGCTCTTGCCAAAATTCTGTCAAAAAAAGTCATTTGGACATAGGTTTCAAGGGTAATTCTGTCTGCCCCTTCAACCGCTCCGTTTGCAGTGTCGGAAAGCCCCTTTAATATATTAAGCCGTTTTTCAAGTTCTGCCGATGACTTTTCGATTTTCCTTATTTCCTTAAGTCTGCCTTCATTTATTTTAATTCTTAAGCCAACCTCGCTTAAAGCCTTGTCAAGCTCTGCTTTCTTAATATTAAGCTCCGCCTTTTTTTCGCTCAGGGCTGTCTTGTCGGGTTTGGTAGCGGAGTACTGTTTACTGCTCAGCATCTTAATTTTGGTTTCCGTTTCGGTTATAACCTTTAAGCAGTCTTCATAAGCCTTTTTTGCCGCAGTTATTTCCTTTTTAATATTATCCCTCTCCCCTTCCAGTTTTTTAATATTTTTCTCCGCATCTCTTTTTGATGGAAAGGCAAGCTTTTTCACAAACTCCGAAATTTGTTCTTCAATGGCTTTTCCTTCGCTTATAAGACCTGCCCTTTTTACATTAAGGCTGTTTATCTCCTCCTCTGTTTTTTCTCTTTCCCTTTTGATTACAGGCAGTTTTTTCTCATATTCAGCCTTTATTTCTCCGTTTTTCCTGATTTCCTTAAGTTTTAAATTAAGTTTCGCCTTTTTCACTTTTATATTCTCGGTTTCTTCCGCAAGCCTTTTAGGAAATTCTTCTATGGGGCAGTCTTCAAAAAGCTCTTCCGCCATTTCTTTCAGTCTGTCAAGGCAATTTCCGAGCTTTGTGTTTTCCACTTTCGCTGCCTGCGCTCCTTCGTTTCTTTCCGTCTGAGCCTTTTCCAACACTGTTTTTAGTCTTTTAAGCTGAACCTCTGTGGGGGCTTTATCAACAATAACCGCCTTGTGAGGGTGTACCTCGGAACCGCATACCGGACAGGGACACCCTTCTTCAAGACCTTCTGCTAAAATTCCCGCCTGTGCGTCAAAAAACATTCTTTCATTTATTTTATATTTTTTATCCGCTGCCTCATATGCCTTTTTCTTAACAGAATAATCATTTTTGCTCTTAATATAGCTTTCCTTTAAATTCTTATAAAGCCCCAGCTGTTTGTTTGCGGCGGCAATTCCGGTTTCTCTTTTTTTAAGGTCGGCGTTTTCACCCTCAGCCTTAACCTTATCCGTTTCGACACTTTTATGTTTTTCGATTACCGCCGAATAATCTTCTTCTTTCTTTTTAAGCTCCTTAAGGGCATCATTTTTTGCCGCTGTTTCCTTTACAATTCTTTTCAGGGTATTTTCTCTTAAAAGCCTGTCCTTTTTAAGCCTTTCCGCCTCGTCATAGCTTTTAAGCCCTGCCTTTTGCTTTATTGCTTCACTGTTCAGTTTTTCCCCTTCTTCCTCTCTGCTTTCCGCCTTTTCCGACCGTTCCTTATAAGCCGCAAGTTTCGGTCTTTCTCCGTCTATAATTCTCTGTGCCTTTTTAATTTCTTTTTCGTCTTTTTCAATATTTTCCGCTATAACAGTAAGTTTATTATTTTCTTCTCTTTCCCTTTCGTTTTCCTCTGACTTTTCTTTTATTTTTGAATATTTTTCCCTGTCACCCCTTATAATCTCTTCCGTAAGGCTTATTACCTCTCCTATATTCGTTATGGCTGAGCTCTGCTTAATTCTGTTCAACTCTACAGTCAAAATACTGTCACCGGGAGAAAGAATTTCTCTTATATTTATAAAAAGACTTTTTGAAACGCTGTCATACTCTCTCTTCGTTTCATTAAAGCTTTCCCTGAGTCTTTTTTCTAAACGGCTGTAACAGTCTGTTTTAAAAATATCTCTGAAAATATTTACCTTTTCATCTGAATCTGAAAACAGCAGCTTTTGAAATTCTCCCTGTGCCAGCATAGCAATCTGGGTAAAACGCTTTTTATCCATTCCCGTTATTTTAACGATTTCGTTTGTCACCGCCGTTTTTCCGAAAACAGAGGGTCGACTGCCGTCAAAGTCAAGCTGCGCTCCTGCGTTTTCTTTCGTATAGCCGTTTCCGTTTTTCTTAGGCCGCAGATATTCGGGATTTCTTCTTATATGATAGTCATTTCCGCTGTAGCTGAACCAAAGTTCAACATATGTCGGTGTCTCCGGCTCGGCATACTTGCTTCTGAACATAGTTTCATCTCGTAAGTCTCCGCTGGCGCCGCCGTAAAGAGCATATGTCAAGGCATCAAAAACCGTTGTTTTTCCGGCTCCGGTGTCTCCCGTTATAAGATAAAGACCGCTGTCTCCGAGCCTTGTAAAATCCAACTCGGTATATTTCGAATAGGGGCCGAAAGCCGACATAATAAGTTTTACGGGTTTCATTCCTCTCCCTCCCATACTTCCTTAATAATATCCGACAGAAAATTTTCCTGCTCCCCTGTCATTGTTCTGCCGTTTTGTATTTTGAAAAAATCACCGAAAAGCTCCAAGGGGGTTCTTTCCTCGGTTTCCCCTCGTTCTTTAAAATCAAATGTCTTTCCGGCTGTCATTTCATAATCCAAAGTCATTATATTGGGATAAACTGTTCTAAGCTTTCCTATGGCATCGGGAATATATTCCGTATCGGTTAAGGTTATTCCCAAATAATCTTCCCTGTTTGTGTTCTCATAGTTTGCCTTTAATGTAAGCTCACTGTAGCTGCCCCTTAATTTTCTCATATCTCTTTTCGGAATAAGAGGCACAATTTGAATTTCGATATTGCCTTTTTCTTTTAAATCCACAACCGTAACTGACTTAACGTCCTTAGCCTCTGAAAAAGAATATTTAAGAGGTGTTCCGCAGTAGCGTATATTTGCTCTTACAGACTGGGGCTTGTGAATATGTCCCAAAGCCGTATAGTCAAAGTCGGCGAAAGCCTCGGCGCTTACATTGTCGGCGCCTCCTACTGAAATATCCTCTGAGTCTGATCTTTCTGCTCCTGTTACAAACTGATGTGTTACAAGTATATTCCTTTCTTCCTTATTTATGCCCAGAGTTTTTATAACGTCCTCCACAGCCTCGGTATAGCTGCCCGGGTTCGTGCCCAAATATTTTGACACATTTGCCGGTCTTATAAACGGCAGCAAATAAATATTTATTTTCCCGTATTCGTCCTCTAAGGCTGCCGATTCAACCTTGCCGTCAAAAACCGGCGAAATATAAACACCGGTTTTGCTTATAAGCCTTGACGCAAAGGCAAGTCTCTCCGGACTGTCGTGGTTTCCGCTTATTATAAAAACAGGCAGCCCCCTTTTAACAAGAGAATTCAAAAAGCCGTCCAAAACCATAACAGCCTCAGCCGGCGGAGTTGTCTTGTCGTAAATATCTCCTGCCAAAATAACCCCCTCAGCGCCCGTTTCATCGATAACATTCAAAATTTTAATAAGAATATACTCCTGATCCTCAAGCATCGAAAACCCATTCACACGCTTTCCTATATGTAAATCCGATAAATGTATAAATCTCATAAATACCACCCCTCTTTTGTTTTGATTATATTATTGTTCAGCCCCTACACAGTCATCATGCTTTTGTTGGGATAAAAGGACAACCGTCTCAACGTGAGGGGTTCGGGGGAAGAGGTCAACGCAGGTTATTTTCCGTGGGATATAGCCGTAGGTTTTAAGGACGGGCAGGTCATGGGCTAAGGAGGTGGGCTTACAAGAGATGTAAACTAAGGTCGGAGCCTGAAAGTTTCGGCATATTTTGGTGAGGGCTTTGGGGTTTATGCCTTCACGGGGCGGGTCTAAAATTATAAGATCCGGAGAGGAGATCAGCGAGTCTACACCCTTTAAAACATCGGCGGCTATAAATGAGCAGTTTGTGATGTTGTTTAAAGCGGCATTGGTTTTGGCTGCCTCCACTGCCTCTTCCACTATTTCTATGCCGGTTACCTCTTTGGCATTTTCGCTCATAAGCTGGGCAATTGTACCCGTTCCGCAGTAAAGGTCGAAAATTACTTTGGGGTTTGCGGTTTCGGCCATTTCTTTTGCCGTTGTGTAGAGAACCTCTGCTCCGGCGGAGTTTGTCTGAAAGAAAGAAAAAACCGATATTTTAAAGGTCAAGCCTAAAAGCTTTTCGTAAAAGAAATCTCTGCCGTAAAGGGTTGTTATTTTGTCGGCTTTTACGGCATCGGCTATGCTATTGTTTGTTATATGGAGAAAACCGACGATTTCACCCTCTAAATCAAGGCTTAAAAGAATTTCCTTTAATGGGTCAAGGTTGTTTTTAAGGGCTGAGGTTGTTACCAAGGCAACAAGAATTTCCCCTGTGAAACGGGCTTTTCTCACCAAAAGATGGCGCAGAGAGCCTGTTTTTTTCATTTTGTGATAAAAAGCCTCGTCTGTTTTTTTGAAAAAATCTAAAACAGAGGTAAGAATTTTTCTTATATCATCGCAGACTATTTTACAGTCTGCCGCAGAGGCTACCTCATAATAGCTGTTTCGCTTTCTCATACCCAAAGCAAGGTCACCCTCCCTGCCTGTGTCGCCGAAAGAAAATTCCATTTTGTTTCTGTATCCTTCTATATCTGGGCTTGGGCATATTCCTCCGAATTCAAATCCATCGATTTCGGCATTCTTAAGAAGTCTTAAGACGTTGTTTTTCTTTATTTCAAGCTCCTTTTCATAAGGTATATTTCTGTAGATACAGCCGCCGCAGCTGCCGAATGAGGGGCAGTCCGGCTCGATTTCGTAATCTGCCTTTTCTGTAACCTCAAAGTTGTTCGACTGATATTTGCCTTTTTTCTTATAAAGGCTGTAGCGTATTTTCTGCCCCGGCAGAGTATTGGCAATTTCAGCCTTTATGCCGTTGTACTCCCCTATGCCTTTATTGGGAAATATCAGGTCTTTTATTTCATTTTCTGCATTTTCTATTCGTTTTTTTGCCATTATTTTTCTCCTATATGTGTTATTAAAAATCGGCTTTGTCTTCTTCCTTTATGAATTTACCGGCAGCCGGTATCTTTGTCTGGCGGTAATATTCGAGGTTTTCACACCTGCAGTCCTTAGCGGAAAGAATTTTTTCAACATATGAATTGTTCTTTTTAAGTGTAAGTGTTTGTACTCCCTGTGTGTTTTTGGTGGTTTTAAGAGGTATAAGGCTTGAACTTATAAGCCCTGTTTTACCGTCGTTTCTTATTAAAACAAAATCTTCGTCCTCTGTAATGTGAACAGCCCCTATAAGCCTTGACTTATCGGAGTAAGCGTTTATAATCTTCTTCCTGTTCAGCTTGGTTTTATAGGCATCAAGAGGAACCTTTGCGGTTTTTCCGTTTTCAAAAGCAAAAATTATATTGCCCTCATAGTTTTCCGTTGCTGCCATAAAAAGAATCGCTTCATCGTTTTCAAGAGGAAGAATATTGTTTAAATAGCTGCCCATTGTGCTTGCTTTACACTCTGCAAGGTCATAAATTTTAACCTTGTAAACCGTCTGCTTGTTTGAAAACAGCAGAAGTTCCCTTTTATTTGTGGTTTCGATTTCCTGAATTATTTCGTCCTCTTCCTTCAGTTTGTGTTCGCCGGAAAGTCGGAGAGAATTCAGAGTTATCTTCTTAAAGTAGTTGCCCTTTGTCAAAAACAGCTTTACACTGTAGTCTTCTATTGTGTTTTCAATAGCTATTGGCTTAACGTCTTCGGCATAAATTATATCTGTTTTTCTCTCCTGACCGAATTTTTTCTCAACCTCTCTTAAATCCCTACAGATTAAATTTTTAATCTTTGTTTCGCTGGAAAGAATTCCCTGAAGTTCGGCAATATCCTTTTCAAGCTGCTGCATATCCTTAACTTTGTTTAAGAGATATTCCCTGTTTAAGTTTCTCAGCTTTATCTCGGCTATAAACTCTGCCTGGGGTTCGTCTATGGCAAAGCCCTCCATAAGATTGGGTATAACCATAGACTCCTTTTCCGTTTCCCTTATAATGGCAATGGCAAGGTCTATATCCACAATAATTTTATTAAGCCCCGAAAGAAGGTGATACTGTTCCTTTTTCTTTTCAAGGTCATAGGCGGTGCGCTTTCTGATACAGTCCTTTCTGAAAATAAGCCATTCGTCTAAAATTTCTTTTATTCCCATAACCTTGGGGGAGCCGTTTACCAGAATATTGAAATTGCAGCTGAAATTATCACAGAGAGGTGTCAGCTTAAACAGCTTTTCCATAAGAATATCAGGATCGGCATTTCTTTTTATATCGATTGTAATTTTCAAACCGTTTAAGTCGGTTTCGTTTCTTATATCGTTTATTTCTTTGATTTTGTTTGTCTTTACAAGCTGAATTATTTTATCAATAATAGCCTCTATATTCGTTGAATAAGGTATTTCGTAAATCTCTATAAGAGACTGTTTTTTGTCATAGCGATACTTTGAACGAACCTTGAAACTGCCCATGCCTGTATTGTAAACCTGTTCTATTTCCTTTTTGTCATATATAAGCTCGCCCCCTGTGGAAAAATCCGGTGCTTTTATATATTCCGTAAGGTCAACATCTTTGTTTTTAATATAGGCAATGGTTCCCTGACAAATTTCACGAAGGTTAAAGCTGCATATATTTGATGCCATACTTACGGCTATACCCTGGTTAGGCGTCACAAGAACATTCGGGAAAGACACCGGAAAGAGAACAGGCTCCTTCATACTGCCGTCGAAGTTGTCAACGAATTCAACTGTGTTTTTGTCTATATCCTTAAAAACAGTCTGACAGAATGAGTCCAGCTTTACCTCGGTATATCTTGAGGCGGCATATGCCATATCTCTTGAATACTGCTTACCGAAGTTACCCTTTGAATCCACAAAAGGGTGAAGAAGGGCGCCGTTTCCCCTTGTGAGACGAACCATTGTTTCATATATAGTTGCGTCTCCGTGAGGGTTCAATTTCATAGTCTGACCTACTACATTGGTGGATTTTGTTCTTGCCCCTGTCAAAAGCCCCATTTTATACATTGTATAAAGGAGCTTTCTGTGAGCAGGCTTAAAGCCGTCAATTTGGGGAATTGCCCTCGAAACAATAACGCTCATAGCGTAGGGCATATAGTTAAGCTCCAGTGTGTCTGTAATAAGCTGTTCCGTATATTTATCGGGAATTTCCCTGAGAGTTTTGGGAGTTTTCTTCTTAGCCACTTTTATAACCTCCTTACGACAGCTCTGTCAAATCGATATATTTATAGCCGAAGTTTTGAATGTGTTCTTTTCTGCCGCTTAAATCGTCGCCTAAAAGCATATCGAAAACATAGGCTGTGTTTTTAACGTCTGCCGGGCAAACCTGTATAAGCCGCCTTGTTTCCGGGTTCATAGTTGTCTGCCACATCATTTCCGGCTCATTTTCGCCTAAGCCCTTGGAGCGCTGAATGTGATATTTTCCTTTTATTTTAGACAAAATATCGGTTATTTCTTTCTCGGTATAGGCAAAGTAGGTGTTTTTGCCGGCTGTTATTTCATATAAGGGAGATTCGGCAATATAAACCTTTTTTTGATCTATAAGTGTAGGGGTAAGGCGGTAAAGCATAGTAAGCACAAGAGTTCTTATCTGGAATCCGTCAACATCGGCATCGGTGCAGATAATAATTTTGTTCCATCTCAAATTATTTATATCAAATGAGTTTAAATCCTTATTGTGCTTTGAGGTTATTTCCACGCCGCAGCCCAAAACCTTCAAAAGGTCGGTTATAATAGGACTTGCAAAAATCTTTTCATAGCCTACCTTAAGACAGTTCAAAATCTTTCCTCTTATGGGCATTATCCCCTGAAACTCCGAATCTCTGCCCAAAATTACGGAACCCATTGCCGAGTCGCCCTCTACAATATAAAGTTCACGTCTTGAAATGTCCTTTGTACGGCAGTTTACAAACTTTTCAACTCTGTTGTTCATATCAAGATTGCCTGTAAGCTTTTTCTTTATGGCAACCCTTGTTTTTTCCGCTGTTTCTCTGCTTCTCTTGTTTACAATAATTTGTGCGGCGATTTTGTCGGCATCTGCCTTGTTTTCCGTAAAATATATTTCAAGCTGCTCCTTAAGGTAAGCTGTCATTGCCTCCTGTATGAATTTATTTGTAATAGACTTTTTTGTCTGGTTTTCATAGCTTGTTATTGTTGAAAAAGAATTTATAATAAGAACCAGACTGTCTTCAATGTCGGAAAACTGTATTTTCTTTTCGTCCTTTTTATATAAATTGTTGTTTTTCAAATATTTGTCAATGGCATAAACAAAGGCGGTGTGAACTGCCTTGTCGGGGGAGCCGCCATGCTCCAAAAAGCTCGAATTGTGATAATATTCCATTGTGCTGACGTCATTTGAAAAACAAAAAGCAACCTGATATTTCAGCTTATATTCCGGCTTGTCTTCTCTGTCTCTTCCTTTTGTTTCCGTCTGTAAAAAGGCAATGTCCGAAATTGTTTTATCTCCCGTTATTTCTTTTATATAGTCTTTTATTCCTTCGGGATAGCAAAATTCGAAAGTCTCGCCGCTCTCCTCATCTGTAAGCACAAAAGAAAGTCCGGCGTTTACAATACACTGTCTTTGAAGTGTCTCCTTAAAAAAGTCAAGACTTATGTTTACATCGGTGAAAACCTCTTTGTCAGGGCGCCATTTTATAAAGCTGCCTGTTGTTTTGCCTTTATAAGGTGTTTTCTTAAGACCGCCTGCGTTTTCTCCCTTTTCAAAGCGGAGAGAATATTTAAAGCCGTCTCTTAAAATTTCAACCTCCATATATTCCGAGCTGTATTGTGTGGCACAAAGACCCAATCCGTTAAGACCGAGACTGAATTCATAATTTTCGCCTTCGTTGTTTAAATATTTTCCTCCGGCATAAAGCTCGCAAAAAAGAAGCTCCCAGTTATATTTTTTCTCGTTTTGGTTGTAATCAACGGGAATTCCCCGTCCGTAATCCTTTATTGAAACCGATTTATCTTTATATCTTACTATCTCTATTTTGATTCCGAAACCCTCTCTTGCCTCGTCTATTGCGTTTGAAAGTATTTCAAAGACAGAGTGCTGACAGCCTTCTATACCGTCTGAGCCGAATATAACAGAAGGTCTGAGTCTTACTCTGTCTGCCCCCTTAAGAGCGGTAATACTTTCGTTTCCGTATTCGTTTTTATTATTTCTTTCCATATTTATACACCTTTTTATTTTCAATCATAATAAATTTTCTTTGCCCCATTAGATTAACCCATTTCAAGAAATATTTCAAGTCCTTTTTAACAAAAGAGGTTTTTTAGGCAGTAAGACAGAGTTTTTTTCAACTGAATAACTCGAAACCAATAATAATCGACAAAAAACGACGATATGTTGTTGTAAATTTTGTATTGACAGGCAATTAAAAATCTGGTAAAATAACTCTTGTCATAAGAGTTCTTGTAGCAAAAGTTCTTATGACAAGAGATATAATATATTGTGCCGATATGGCGGAATTGGCAGACGCGACAGACTCAAAATCTGTTATCTTCACGGGTGTGTGGGTTCGAGTCCCACTATCGGCATTTTGACTTTTAACATTAATATTATTTAAAAGCAGTGTTAAAATAAGACTTTGCCTGATTTAGCAGACTGTAAGTCTTTTTTTTGTGCAAATTAATAACTTAAAAAAACAGGCAAGCTCCATAATTAAGGACTTGCCTGTTTATAATTTTATCAGTTGATAAGGCGAGCTTCAAGAGCTTCTTTGTCAGCTTCATAGCCAGGCTTGCCTAAAAGGGCAAACATATTTTTCTTGTAGGATTCTACACCGGGCTGGTCGAAGGGGTTTACTGCAAGGAGATAGCCGCTTATTGAAAGAGCTTTCTCGAAGAAATAAACTATTTCGCCGAAACTGTATGCGCTTGTGTCTTCAATTTCAATAACCATTGTGGGAACACCGCCGTCAATATGAGCAAGGTATGTTCCTGCGTATGCCTTTGAATTTACATACTGCATTGTCTTTCCGGCTACAAAGTTAAGACCGTCAATATTTTCTTCATCGAATATAATTTCAAGGTCTTTCTTTGAATTCTTAACCCAGAGAACGGTTTCAAACATATTTCTTGTTCCGTCCTGAATAAACTGACCGATTGAGTGAAGGTCTGTTGAGAAGTTTGCGGAAACAGGGAAGGTACCCTTCTGGTCTTTTCCTTCTGATTCTGCGAAAAGCTGTTTATACCATTCGCCGAACATTGTAAGGCAGGGCTCATAGTTAGCAAGAATTTCAATAACCTTTCCCTTCTTATTAAGAAGAGCTCTTGTTATTGCATACTTAGCACAGTCATTATCGATTCCCTTATACTTAGCTGCTGCGTCTGCTGCGCCCTGCATAACGGCATCAATGTCGATGCCTGCTGCTGCCATAAGTACAAGACCTACGGGAGTAAGAACGGAGAAACGTCCGCCTACGTCATCGGGTATAACGAATGTTTCATAGCCTTCCTTGTCGGAGAAGTTTTTAAGGGCTCCTCTTGCCTTGTCTGTTGTTGCATAAATTCTCTTAACAGCCTCTTCCTTGCCGTATTTGTCTTCAAGAAGCTTTTTGAAGATTCTGAAAGCAATAGCAGGCTCTGTTGTTGTTCCGGACTTAGAAATAACGTTGATTGAGAAACTTCTGTCGCTGATCATTTCAACAATGTCTGTAAGATATTCTGAGCTGATGTTGTTGCCTACGAAATAAACATCGGGAAGACCGGGGTGTTTTTTACTGTTGTAGAACATACCGTTGATAAAGTCAAGGGCTGCTCTGCCGCCTAAATAAGAACCGCCGATACCTATAACAACAAGAACCTCGCTGTCGGACTGAATCTTCTTGCCGGCTGCCTTAATTCTTGCAAATTCTTCCTTGTCGTAGTCAAAAGGAAGATTAACCCAGCCGAGGAAGTCGTTTCCTGCGCCCTCTTTTGAGTAAACAAGCTCGTCAGCTACCTTTGCCATAGCTTCAATCTTAGCGTATTCTTCATCTCTTACAAGATTCTTAACGCCTGCCATTTTAAGTTTAATTGCCATTTTTTAATCCCTCCGTGATAAAATTTATAAATCCCCAAATTACAAATGGGGGCTTTTATGGTAATTATATAAAAGATTCATATAGCCGTTAAATCTATTTTACCACATTTCAAACAGCATTTCCATATATTTTTTTAATTTTTTTGTTAATTTTTCCTTAACGTGAAGTAAAAAATATTCTTCAAACCTGTTACGGGCGGTTTTTCAGAAATGCCTCCTGATATTCATCTCTTTTTTTGATATAAAGCAGGGCTGTGGATTCTCGAAAGTAAGGAAGAAGCAAGGCAAAGCCCAAGCCGGCGGTTAAACAAGCCAATATAAACCAGCCTGAAAAGGAAAGTACGAATTTTAAAATATCCGCGTAATTTTCCCCAATCAGCTTTTTGTTGTAATAATTTGTATCTCTGTTTGCCTCTGTGTCAGGCGATGCACTTCCGTTGTATCTGTCTGTTAAAATATAAGGTATAAAGAGGTATTTTACCGTACATTTTGCAAAAAGTATAAGGGATATTAAGGCTATGCACAGAAAAACAATATATACCGTATCAAGCTTAAGCATACCATATA
>JAJQBF010000087.1 GCA_021203425.1 Clostridiales bacterium
AAATATTATAAAATAGAATTATAAGATTTGATTCGGAGGGAAAGCCCCACTACAGTTACAGAGAGGATGTTTTAAAATGTATTCATTATCCTTGCAGGAATTTATAAATGAATTTAACTTCCAAATTGCTTCGGGAGAAGAATTTGTAGAAAGTAAAAAAATAACAACGCCGGAGCTTAACCGCCCCGCAATTCAGCTTGCCGGTTTTTATGACCATTTTGACGCCGAAAGACCCCAGATAATAGGTATGGTTGAACATAGTTTCTTAAGCAAACTGGAGGCAAACTTCAGAAAGGAAACTCTGAAAAAACTTTTTTCCTATAAGGAAATGCCTTGTTTTATACTTTCCAGAAGTCTTGAGCCTTTTCCCGAGATGCTTGAGTATGCAACGGAAAGCGAAATTCCCGTTCTTGTTTCAGACGCAAAAACCACAGAGCTTACAGGAGATATTTTAAACTGGCTTAAGGTTAAGCTTGCCCCCAGAACAACTGTTCACGGCGTTCTTGTGGATATTTACGGCGAAGGAGTACTTATAATGGGTGAAAGCGGAATAGGAAAAAGCGAAGCCGCTTTGGAGCTTGTGAAAAGAGGTCACAGACTTGTTGCCGACGATGCCGTTGAAATAAAGAAAATTTCACATGATAATCTAACCGGCAGCTGTCCCAAGCTTATAAGACACTTTATAGAAGTAAGGGGAATCGGCATAATAAACATAAATCAGATGTTCGGTGTTCAGTCAGTTATGGACAGTTCTAAAATCGACCTTGTTATAAAGTTTGAGCCTTGGGAAAAGGGCAAGGTTTATGACAGAATAGGGCTTAATGAAGAATATATAGATATTCTCGAGACAAAAATCGTCTGTCATACAATACCTATCCGCCCGGGAAGAAATGCCGCTGTTATATGTGAGGCAGCTGCCGTAAACCGTCGTCAAAAGAAGATGGGCTATAATGCAGCGCAGGTTTTAAACGACAGAATTATGCAGAATATGCAGAACAATGCTTAAGGAACCGCAGATTTGTCAGTTTGGCAAATTAATCATCGTTTCCTTAATAACAAAAAACATAATAAAGGGAGTTTATAATATAAATGGAAAATTTTACAGCCGCTTTTGACGAATTAAAAAATGTTTTTAAAGACAGAGTTACGGCTTTTGAACCTATGAGCCTTCACACATCTTTCAGAGTAGGAGGACCGGCAGATATATTTATAAAGCCGGTTACTATGGACGAAGTTTTAATTTCAATAGCCGTTTTCAAGGAATTTAACCTGCCCTATATAATAATAGGAAAAGGCTCAAACATTCTTGTAGGCGACAACGGTGTAAGAGGGGGAGTAGTTCAGCTGTCTGCTCTTTATTCCGAATTAAAGGCTGAAGGCTGCAGAGTTAAAGCCGCTGCAGGAGCCTCTCTCGGCTCAGTTGCCTCACTTTGCCTTGACAATTCCCTTACGGGTTTTGAATTTGCAAGCGGAATTCCCGGAAGCGTAGGCGGTGCAGTCATTATGAATGCCGGAGCTTACGGAGGAGAGATTAAAGACATAGTTTCCTCTGTTAAAGTATTGAAAAACGGTGAAATTCACACTCTTACAAATGAAGAATGCGGTTTCCGCTACAGGGGCAGCCGTATTATGGACGAAAATATGCTTGTTTTAGAGGCAGAGTTCAATCTTCAAGAAGGAGATTACGAAGAAATTTCCGCCAAAATGAAGGAGCTTACAAAGAAGAGAAACGAAAAACAGCCTATGGAATATCCCTCAGCAGGAAGTACCTTTAAGCGCCCCGAAGGCTATTTTGCCGGAAAGCTTATAGAAGACAGCGGACTTAAAGGCTATTTTGTAGGCGGCGCCCAAGTGTCGGAAAAGCACTGCGGCTTTGTCATAAACAAGGGAAACGCAACCGCAAAGGATATAGCAGACCTTATTAAACACATTCAAGACACAGTAAAAGATAAATTCGGCGTGGATTTGGAGCCGGAAGTAAGGTTTGTTGGGGAATTTGTCTGATTTAACTTAAATTTTACAGAAAAAATTGGCATATTTACAGTGTTCCCCTTTGACATTAAGCAATTTTACTAATTAAAGAATTTTAAATTGACGTAAATTCGCTTTTTTGTTCCTTGCATAGTTTGGTTTTATATTTTATAATTAGAGGAAACGCTGATGAAACGGCTTGCCTTAAAAGCGGCATTTCATCAGAGGTTCCTTTCATTAACAGCAGTTATTCATACGAAAGAAAGGGGCGGTTTAGTTTATGGAATGTGTAGTTGTAACCGGAATGTCCGGAGCAGGAAAGAGTCTTACACTTAAATATCTTGAGGATATAGGCTTTTTCTGTGTTGATAACCTTCCTCCGGCGCTTTTGCCTACCTTTGTTGAAATATGTACAAACAATTCAACGGAGATGGAAAAAGTCGCTCTCGGTATAGACATCAGAGGGGGAAAACTTTTTAAGGATCTGCTTAAGTTCATCGACCACGACTACGGCCCCGAGGTTAATTTTGAGGTTCTTTACCTTGACGCAAACGATGAAGAGCTTATAAAACGCTATAAGGAAACAAGACGTATGCACCCCCTTATGAAGGGCGGAACAATTCAGTCGGGTATAATTGCGGAACGGGAACTTCTTACAACCATAAAGGAAAGAGCAAATTATATCATAGACACCTCCGGTATGCTTACAAGGCAGCTGAAGGCTCAGATAAATGAAATTTTCTTAAGTAAAAAAAGTTTCAACTCTATGATAATTTCTGTTATGTCCTTTGGGTTTAAATACGGAATTCCTCCGGAAGCCGACCTTGTTTTCGATGTACGTTTTCTGCCTAACCCATTCTATATTCCCGAAATGAGGAATTTAACAGGGCAGGATAAAATCGTAAGCGACTTTGTTCTTAAATCGGACGAGGCAAAAGAGTTTTCGAAAAAGCTCTGTGATATGATAGAATTTTTAATTCCCAATTATAAAAATGAGGGAAAAACCCGTCTTGTTATAGCCTTCGGCTGTACAGGGGGCAAACACAGAAGCGTAACCTTCGCCGTAAAGCTTTATAATCATCTTACGGAAAAAGGCTACAGCACTTTAATCTCTCACAGGGATATAGATAAGGATTCAAAAAGGTAAGAGTCAATGTCTTTTACATCCGAAATTAAAGATGAGCTTTTTGAAAAGGAAAATGAAAAAAGCTGCTGCAAAACCGCAGAGTTTGCCTGTTATATAAATTGTCTTTGTGCTTACAGTACGGATAATATCAGGGAAGGAATGGTTTTTGCCTGTGAGGATAAGCGCCACGCTGAACGGGTAATATCTCTTATAAGAGATTTAACGGGCTGCGAAGGTCAGGTATATGTAAATAAAAAACATATATGCGTAAAAATATCCGAAAGCACAGCCGTTCTTAAAATTCTCACATTGACAGGTTCATTTCAGGGCTTTGACAGCGAATCACCCATTAACCCCAAAACAGTTAAGAAAGACTGCTGTAAGGGGGCATATCTGAGGACAGCCTTTTTGATAAACGGCTTTGTCACAGACCCCCGAAAAAATTATCATATGGAGTTTTCCGACAAAGAATATGCCCACGCTTACGGGCTTAAAGGGCTTATAAACAGTTTCGGAGTTTCCGCAAAGATAATCGAAAGAAAAAACCATTATGTAGTATATATTAAAGACAGCGAACAGATTTCCGACTTATTGGGAATTATGTCTGCTCACTTATCTCTTTTAAATCTTGAAAACATAAAGGTCTATAAAGAGGTAAGAAACAATATAAACAGGAAAAACAACTGTGAAACGTCTAATATTGCAAAAACGGTAAAGGCCTCAGTAAGGGAACAGAAAGCCATAAATTTTCTTATGGAAACGGGAGAATTTAAAAAGCTTTCTCCTAAACTGAAAGAGGCAGCTGAAGCAAGGCTCGAAAACCCCGACTTAAGCTATTCTGAGTTAGGTGAGCTGTTAAATCCCCCCTTGAGAAAGTCGGGCATATATCACAGGCTTCAGAAAATCGTGAAAATTGCAGAAAAAGTCAATTAAGGGAGGAATTTCACAAATGGTAGAAAAACTTGTAAAAGTCGGAATTACCGACGGTGACAGAACAGTTGCTAAAATTGTTCAGCTTGCAAGTAATTACAAAAGTAAAATTATGCTTGTAAAAAACGATATGGCGGCTAACGCAAGAAGTATTATGGGCGTTATGGCAATAGGTGTTTATGAAGGTGAAAACTTCAAAATCACAGCCGAAGGAACAGACGAAGAAAGCGCTGCCGAGGCATTTTATGAGCATCTCAAATAAATAAAAACAAAAGATAAAGAACAAATGCTGTGACGAAGAGGAGTAATAAACCACCCTATGTAAGGCTTTAAAGAAATAATTTCTTAAGCCCCCAAGAGAGAGAGGTTCGGGAGAATTTCCGGCTGAAAGACCTCTTATAAAAGGAGTTTATGAAGGTAGCTTCCGAGCATTTCTGCCGAAAGGGAACGATTCCTTCCTAATTAAGTTGAAACGTTTTGCCTGCGTTAAGGGCATAATAAGTGCCCATCTGTTATTATAATTGATGGGAATAAAGGTGGTACCGCGGCTCTCGTCCTTTTTTGGACGGGAGCTTTTTTAAGTTATTCCACACAGGAGGTAAAATCCGCAATGGATAAAAACAGTGTAAAAGGGTATAATAAGCGTGTTAGCAGGTGCTTCCCTTTGGGGCTTTTCCGGAACTTGCGGACAATATCTTTTTATGAACTACGGCTTTGACGCCAAATGGCTTACCTCGGCAAGAATGCTGGCGGCAGGCATAATTTTAACCCTCATTACTCTTATAAAAGCAAAGGGCGAAACATTTAACATATTCAAAAACAAAAAAGACACAATAACTCTTTTATATTTTGCCTTTATTGGACTTCTGCTTGTTCAGTTTTCTTATTTAAAGACTATAGCCTATTCAAATTCGGGAACGGCGACAGTTCTGCAGATTTTGTTTACAATTATAGTTATATTTTATGTATGCATAAGAACCCCCAGAGCGCCGAAGGCAAGGGAGGTT
The DNA here is from genome assembly GCA_021203425.1 of Clostridiales bacterium. GTDB lineage: Bacteria > Bacillota > Clostridia > Lachnospirales > CAG-274 > JAJQCI01. The sequence continues at coordinate 5,035 of JAJQBF010000087.1, forward strand.
TTGGCGGTTTTCTGCGCCGTTTCGGGAGTTTTTCTCCTTGCCACTCACGGCAAAATAGGAACAATGGCTATTTCGAAGGCTGCCCTTATATGGGGGCTTATATCTGCCTTTTCCGCCTTTGTTTACAATACTGCCCCGGTAGGCATAATAAATAAATACGGAAGTATTAAGGTTACGGGCTTAGGTATGCTTATGGGCGGTCTTGTGTTTTTGATTGCAACAGGCAGCTATAAATCATTTCCCGTATGCGACATACCGTCTCTTCTTGCAACCCTTGTGCTTTGCGTAGGGGGGTACAGCAATAGCCTTCACACTTTACTTAAAGGGAACAGCCGCCATAGGTCCCGTTAAGGCAAGTCAGCTTGCGGCAATTGAACCTGTTGTGGCAACAGTTGTATCTGCCTTGTGGCTTAAAACAAAGTTTTACTTAATCGATTTGGTTGGTTTTGCTTTAATTATAGCAATTATATTTATAGTATCCCAAAAGGAGAACCGGCAAGACGCACATTAAGATTTTCCACTCAGTGAGTGGAAAATTCAAATATAAATATTGCATTATAATATCCAAAAGGAGGATAAACAAGATGTATAAACAGCTTGAAAAGAACTACAACCCATCTGTTGTAGAAGACAGAATTTATGCGGAGTGGCTTGAAAAGAAATATTTTCACGCCGAGCCGGACAGCAAAAAGGAACCCTTTACAATAGTAATTCCCCCGCCGAACATAACGGGTCAGCTTCATATGGGTCACGCACTTGACAACGCTATGCAGGATATGATAATCCGTTTTAAAAGAATGCAGGGGTATAATGCCCTTTGGATTCCCGGAACAGACCACGCAAGCATATCCACAGAGGTTAAAATAGTAAACCAAATGGCAGAGGAAGGTCTTACAAAAGAGGATATCGGAAGAGAAGCCTTTTTGGAAAGAGCCTTGGCTTGGAAAAACGAATACGGCTCAAGAATCATAAATCAGCTTAAAAAATTAGGCTCCTCCTGTGACTGGAACAGAGAGCGTTTCACAATGGACGAGGGCTGTTCAAAGGCTGTTTTGGAAGTATTTATAAACCTTTACAAAAAGGGCTGGATTTATAAAGGCGAAAAGCTTATTAACTGGTGCCCCACCTGTCAGACAACAATTTCCGATGCAGAGGTTGTTCACGAAGACAAAGACGGTCATTTCTGGCACTTAAAGTACCCCATCAAGGGAACGGACCGTTTTCTTGAATTTGCTACAACCCGTCCCGAAACAATGCTGGGCGATACTGCCATAGCCGTAAACCCCGACGACCCCAGATATACGGACGTTGTGGGCTTAACCTGTATTGTTCCCTTTGTTGACAGAGAAATTCCCATAATTGCCGACCCATATGTAGATATGGAATTCGGAACAGGTGTTGTTAAAATAACCCCTGCCCACGACCCCAACGACTTTGAGGTAGGCGTAAGACACAACCTTCCAAAAATAAACATTTTAAATGACGACGGAACAATAAACGAAAATGGCGGAAAATTCTGCGGTATGGACAGATATGAGGCAAGAAAGCTCATTGTTGAAGAGCTTGACAAAATGGGGCTTTACATCAAAACAGAAGATATTAAGCACGCCGTAGGTGTTCACGACCGCTGCGGCGACGTTATAGAGCCTCTTATAAAGAGCCAGTGGTTTGTTAAAATGGACGAGCTTGCAAAGCCGGCTATAGAGGTTTTAAAAGACGGCAGACTTAAATTTATTCCCGAGCGTTTCGGAAAGACCTATCTTCACTGGCTCGAAAATATTCACGACTGGTGTATCTCCCGTCAGCTTTGGTGGGGACACAGAATACCGGCCTACTACTGCGACAAGTGCGGTCATATTCACGTAGCTAAGGAAATGCCGGCGGCTTGTGAGAAATGCGGTCATACTCGTCTTACACAGGACGAAGACAGCCTTGATACTTGGTTTTCATCTGCTCTCTGGCCTTTCTCAACTCTGGGCTGGCCCGAAAAGACAAAGGATCTTGAATATTTCTACCCCACAAGCGTTCTTGTAACAGGCTATGACATAATTTTCTTCTGGGTAATAAGAATGGTATTCTCCGGTATGGAGCAGATGAAGAACGTTCCCTTCAGAAAGGTTCTTATTCACGGTCTTGTAAGGGATAATCTGGGCAGAAAGATGTCAAAATCTTTAGGAAACGGTGTTGATCCCCTTGAGGTTATAAACGAGGTCGGCGCTGATGTTCTCCGTTTAACCCTTATAACAGGCAACGCTCCCGGCAACGATATGCGCTGGAGAGAAGAAAAGGTAACGGCAAACAGAAACTTCACAAACAAGCTTTGGAATGCCACAAGATTCATACTTATGAATTTTAAGGACGATGAAGAAATAAGCTGTTCTCTTTCGGATTTGACAAATGCAGACAAGTGGATTCTTTCAAAAGTTAATTCACTTGTTAAGAACGTAACAGACAATCTTGATGCCTATGAATTGGGTGTTGCAGTACAGAACACATATGATTTTATATGGGACGAATTCTGTGACTGGTATATTGAAATGGTTAAGCCAAGACTTCATAACGAAACCGATACCACAAGAAACGCCACACTTTGGACACTTAAAACAGTTCTTATAACAGCGTTGAAACTCCTTCACCCCTGTATGCCTTTCATAACAGAGGAAATATTTAAGTCTATACAGGACGAAGAAGAATCAATTATGATTTCAGGCTGGCCTGTTTATAAGGAAGAATATAACTTCCCCAAGGAAGAAAATGCAATTGAGCTTATAAAAACTGCGGTTAAGAACATAAGAAACCGCAGAGCGGAAATGAATGTTGCTCCTTCAAAGAAGGTTGATGTTTATGTTGGCTCACAAAACCCCGAGGTAAGAACAATCTTCGAAAACGGCAGTGTTTTCTTTGCCTCTCTGGGCTATGCCTCAAAGGTAATTGTTGAAGAATCAACCGCCGATAAGGGTTCTGACTTTGTTTCGATAGTTATTCCCGACGGACTTATTTCAATTCCCTTTGCTGAGCTTATCGACATTAAAAAGGAAATTGCAAGACTTACAAAAGAAAAAGAAAAGCTTGTAAAAGAAGTTGAAAGAGTAGAAAAGAAACTGTCAAACAAGGGCTTTGTTGCCAAGGCTCCCGAAAAGGTTATAAACGAAGAAAAGGCAAAGGGCGAGAAATATGCCAAAATGCTTGTCTCAGTTGAAGAACAGCTTGCCGCATTAAATAAATAAAAGTTCATTCACCACAATATAAAAATAACCCCAATATTTGTCCTTAAACAATATCGGGGTGTTTTTATAATCATATTTCAGCTGCCGAACATATGCACCGTCTTAAATCCTCTTCTTCCAAAACCATAACAGCCGGCTTAGAAATTTTTCGGGTCGTATTCCCTTACTTCTTCTATGTCAATCTTTATTTTCCGGTCTCTAATCTTTTTCTGTTCCTGCAGTTCTTTAACAGAATACAAATATTGTTCAGCCGCCGCCTGTGCATCTTCGAAAATTCGGTTCAGACTCAAGGCCGCCTCCGCTATGGAGCCTGCCTGCTCCAAGCGGATTATTTTTTCATTCAGTTCTTCTTTCAGCTTTTCGTTTTCGGCACGAAGATTTTTTTCATTTTGCTGAAGAGCGTAAATAATTTCTATAAGCTCCGTACGGTTCATCTTCCGCAGTTCCTTCTCTTTTTCAGCCAATTACAAATCCCTTCCTTATTTATCAATTCTTACAAGTCTTATTGTTTCTCTTTTTCTGCCGTCAAGAGTACAGGTAAAAAGTGTCATATCCCAGCTGTCGCCTTCCTGCTTTTCTTCCATACCCTCTATATCCGTACCGTCAATCTGTAAAATATCTGAAACTTCATAAACAAACAAATTCCCGTCACCGTCTGTAAAGTTAACATAGGAACCTATTTCCAAATTTTTAAGGCTGCCGAAATGTGACTGATAATTGTGTCCGCAGATTATCATATCGTCTTTATATACCGAACCGCTGTAGCGGCAAGGTGAGACTTTAAGTTCGGCAAGGCTGTAAATTCCCTTTACGGGAAGTTCAAGGTCTAAAGAGGGAATTTCCAAAACACCTATATAGCCCGAACCGTTAATATCTATAACCGGCATCTCCATATCGGGATAGCGAACATAAAGTGGAACATCATCGGCAGTAAAATTATCCAGAGAAACCTCTGATGCCTCGTCTATTTTTTCATATAAAACCACAGTGTCTTCGGCGGCGGTTTTTTCCGCCCGCCTGTTATCCCAAATATTATAGCCTGTCAGTATAAACGCAGCCGCAATCATAATAAGCCCTGCAGCTATGAGTAAATTTCCTTTTTTCTTCATACATCTGCCCCCTTTCTGTCTGTTTCCGAAATAAGATAAAATAAATTCCGATTCACAACAAAACAGTAAGGGAACCTCTAAATATTATTTGTTTGCCATTTTGAAACTGTTAAAAATCCCTTATTTGACGGCTTTTTACAATGAGCCAAACCAAATTTTAAGGATTTTTTAGAGATTCCCTTAATATAACATTTTTTAATTATACTTTTCCGTGCTGTGTTTGTCAATATAATTTTTGACATTCATAACACTTACTTTGTGTACACAACTGCTTTTTTAAGACGGTAAAAACCGCCGTTTTTTGCGGCGGTTTTGCAGCTTTTTCAGCATCTTAAATTTTTTTCAAAAAAGGAGTTATATCGGTAAAATTTTATGTGACATCAGAACGTAACTTCGCCGTCATGTGAAAGAAGAGATGCTGTTGTTATGCCTTCAAGAGATGCAACCTCCCTCACGAAATTACTCTGATCTTTTACTCTTACTTCGATTATCATATCAAGTCTGCCCATTGTAAGGTTTCTCGACTTAACATTATTTGCACTGCAATATTTCTTAACAACCGCCATAAGGCTGTCTTCTATATCAACATTTCGAGAATTTATAACAAGGAGCATAGGTGCCTTTGCAACGGGAATTAGGTCTAACAAATAAAGACCGGCGGTAATAATTATGGCTGTTAAAATTGCCATCTGGGCAAGACCTGCGCCGCAGATGATACCCGTTCCTATCGACCAGAAAAGGAAGATAAGGTCAAGAGGGTCTTTTATAGCGGTTCTGAAACGAACAATTGACAGTGCACCAACCATACCGAGGGAGATAACAATACTTGACTGAACCGAAAGTATAACAGCCGCTGTTATAATCGCTAGCATGGAAAGAGAAATGTTAAAGTTCTTTGAATAGAATGTTTTTCTTGTCATAAGTCTGTATACAAAGAATATATACAAAGCTATAAGAAGAGTAACCGCCATAGTTAAAAGTATGTTTTTAATATCGGGAGCTGCGCCGTTAAAGCCCTCTACAAATGAACTTCTGAAAATATCATTAAATGTTGTGTTAGATGATGACATTTTACTTACCTCCTAAAATAGAAAATCTTTTGCATAAATAATATTTTGAGTGTGCTGTCTGCTCTAAATTGTTAATCATTGTGTTTTTATATATAAAATCGGGAAGAAATTCGTCCCATTTAACCTCTAAAAGATGCCACCCCGGGGGCATTATACACCTTACGGGAATATCAGGGTCGAAAAAGCCGGAAAGTTCCGTTGAAGAACGGACGTTTTTGTCAAAGGTCACTCTGACATTTCCTTCCTCATATATCCATGGCATTCTGTCATATTCAACTATTATCTTGGGTTTCATTCCCTTCATTAAATACTGAAGGGTAAGTTTGTTAAGTATTTCCGGATTGTCGGCGGATATGGGAACACAGCCGCCCTTTGCAATAATGTTATACTGTTCTAAAGTTAAGGGGCAAGCCAGCTTTAAACATTTGCCGTTTATTTTTTTCTTAAGCTCAAGGCTTATTCGTCTGCTGCTCCTGTCGTAAATTCTTATTCTGAATTTTTCTCTGGGGTCAACTCCGTTTTCATTGTCATAATAACAGGAGTTTTCATAATCGTCAAAATATATGCTCCTTATGTTATATGTTCCGTCGGGACCTGTGTGAGGGTCTTTAGACATAAGACCTGTTAAACGGGTTTTTATAAGCTCAAGTTCCGCCGCAGAAACAATATATTTATATTCGTGTCTGTATTGACCGAAAGAGTCCTTTAAGGATTTATGAGTATCGTGTGTATCATGTGTTATGCTCATTTCTCCGACCCACTTTCTTTAATATACCGCTGATTTTAACCTGTCTGTATAAGAGATATATACAGCAGAGGGCAAATACACAGCCCAAACCAAACGTATAAACCGGGAAGGGGCGGTTTCCTAAACCTCTGCGGCCTTCTCTTCTCATCATCTGCCTGAGACCGTCCATACCCTCAGGGTCGGGAAGACCATCTTCTTCCGCTGTAGAAACTATATTTACATTTTCATTATCTGTGTTATAGCTGAAAAGCATGTTTTCGGTATCCTGCCGGAAAACAAGGGAGGCTTCATTCAACAGCTTGCTGTCTTCGGTATACATTTTTATGTCATACTCAGTATCATATTGGATTTCATCAAAGGCATCGCCGTTTTCGAATATAATATCATTGATTTCGAAAACACCTCTTTCCTGAGTATTTACGATAATATTGCTTATTGATATTCCCATTGGTATACTTACTTCGTAAAGCAGCTCGTCTTTGTCATATTTTGCCCTTAAATTATAGCTTTCGCCCTCTTCCGTTTCTGCCGTAAAACTGATTTCTCTGAAAGCCTTGCTCTTAAAATCGTTGAAATAAACGGTTAAATATATAAGCGGAACAATTATACAGGGAAGAAATATAAAGACAACAATATAAGTCATTCGTCTTTTTCTGTACATATCTATCGCCTTCTTTATATCACACCAAATCCCTTTTTGGGGGTTCGATGAATTATTTTACTCAAACGTTACTTTGTTTTTACAAAAAGAATTATATCAGATAAACAGTTTTACAGTCATTAGACAGAAATTAAAATCCTATTAGTATCGTCCTAAAACATTTTTAAAGAAAATCAATAAAGCCCTTTCATATATAT
>JAJQBF010000128.1 GCA_021203425.1 Clostridiales bacterium
ATATAAAACAAAAGGGGGTAACGGTTTATGATTAAAACGGCAATCACGCGGCCCGTTACGGTATGTATGATAGTGTTGTTTACGCTCATACTGGGGTTTGTAGCGTATAACACACTGGAACTTGCCTACACACCCGATATAGATTTGCCTTATGCAATGGTTTACACTACCTACACAGGGGCAGGTCCCGAAGAGGTTTTGGAGCTTGTTACAAAGCCTTTGGAAGAACAGCTTTCAACCATAACCGGTATTGATACAATAACCTCCCGTTCTTCCGAGGAAAGCTCAATGGTCGTTGTTGAGTTTGTAGCCGGAAGTGACCTGACCGAGGGTGTAAACGACATAAGAGATAAGCTTGAAAGGGTAAGCCTTCCGGACGATGCCGACGACCCTTCAATTATGAAAATAAATTTCGACAGCGACTCCTTTGAAGTAGGTGTTACCTCCGCCACAATGAACATATCCACCCTTTATAATTATGTTGATGAAGACATAGCAAGTTATTTTGAAAGAATAGAGGGTGTAGCTTCCGTTGACATTACCGGCGGTGTGGAAACGGAAATTCAAGTTGTTTTAGACCCGGAAAAGGTAAGTCAGCTTGGTGTTTCTCTTTCATCGATTTCTTCGGCTCTTTCTTCCGAAAACCAGAATACTTCCGTAGGTACAATTAAAAAAGGTTCACAGGAAGTAACCTTAAGAGTAGCAGGACAGTTTGACAGTGTAGAGGACATAAGAAACACATATATTACAACCTCTGCCGGAAACGGTCTGCTCTTAAGAGAAATTGCGAAATCTGTCGATGAAGTAGAGCTTGATCAGGATACAATTTCAGTTATAGACGGACAGGAAGGCGTTATACTTGAGGTTTCCCTTGCTTCCGATGGTAATCTGGTTACTGTTTCCGATGATATTGTAAGCGTTATAGATGAGCTTAACGAATCAGAAGCAAACTTAAGCTTTACCCTTCTTACAACAACCTCCGACTACATCAAGAGATCTATCAACAACGTAGTTCGGACAGCTTTTCAGGCAGCAATATTAGCCGTTGTTATTCTTTTAATATTCCTTCAGGACTGGAAGAGCGCCCTTATTATAGGTGTTTCTATCCCTACCTCTATTATGGCTACATTCGGCGGAATGTACCTTTTTGGAATGACTATGAATATTGTTTCAATGGGCGGTGTTGTAATTGCCATAGGTATGCTTGTTGACAACTCGGTTGTAGTTTTGGAGAACATATATAACTGGCGGGCAAAGGGATTTTCGGCTACTGAATCAGCCTATAAAGGAACCCAGGAGGTTGCTATGGCGGTTTTCGCTTCAACATTAACAACAGTTGCCGTTTTTGCCCCCTTCCTTTTCTGGAACGCAATAATGGGACAGCTGCTTAACAATATAGCCTATACTGTAGTTATTGCCCTTTTTGCCTCATATGTTGTTTCGGTTACCTTCATTCCCACTGCCTGTACCCTTATTATGGCAAATGACGACAGAGAAAGGAAGGAACCTAAGAAAAGAACTGTATTTAATAAATTAGGTGATATTGTAAACGGCGGTCTTGAAAGACTTGACTATATTTACAGCAAATTCCTGGGGTTATGTTTAAGACACAGAATTATAACAGTAATTGCGGTAATTGTTTTGTTCTTTTTTACCATATCAACAGCAGGCGGCTTAGGTATGGACCTTATAGCCAGATCCGACGAAGGCGCTGTTTCGATTTCGGCTGAGGTTCCAGACAATTATGAATTCGGCTACAGCTATGAAATACTTGAAGAAATCGATAAAGCAATAGGTGACATTCCCGAAGCAACATCAATTTATTCAACCATAAGTTCAGGTTCAATTTTGTCTTCTTCGGGAGGTGTAAGTGTAAATATTAACCTTTGTTCGGCAGATGAAAGAGACAGAAGTGATACAGACATTGCTAATGACTTAACAGAAAAGCTTTCGAGCATTGTAGGAGCAGATATAACCGTAACCGAAGGCTCAATGGCTATGGGCTCCTTAGGCGGCAGCGGATTTACACTTGATATTAAAGGCGACGATATATCAACCTTAAGAGAAATAAGCGATGACCTTGTGGACAGATTTAAGGCTATTGATGGAGCTAAGGATATTGAAAGTTCCCTTGAAGACACACAGTATCAAACAGATATTGTTGTTGACAGGGCAAAGGCTTCTTCCTACGGTATAAGCTCTTCTTCTATAGCCTCAGCTGTAAGTGCAGCAAATAAAGGCATAACGGGAACAACACTGAAAACCGAAGGTACGGAAACAGACATAAATGTTATGTATCCCGAAGACAGACTTGAATATGTAAGGGATCTCTATTCCCTTACAATAACAACAAGTTCCGGAGCGGAAACTCCCCTTACCGAAGTTGCTGAAATTATTGAAACGGAAGTGCCTGACATAATCACAAGAGAAAATCAGGTAACATATATGGAAATAACCGGCGAAATAGGCGATTTGGACACAAGTGCAACTCAGGCTGCTGTTCAAGAGGTACTTGACGCATATGTATTCCCCGACGGCTATTCATATGAATTCGGCGGCTTGGGAGAAATGATGTCAGATACTTTTACTACTCTTATACTTATTATAGTAATAGCAATAGTTATGGTATTCTTGGTTATGGCGTCACAGTTTGAGTCACTTTCACAGCCCCTTATCATTATGTTCTCTATGCCTCTTGCCATAACCGGTGGTTTGTTCGGCTTATTCCTTACGGGAACAAACATAACCGCCTTTGCCTTAATAGGTTTCCTTATGCTTGTAGGTATGGTCGTTAATAACGGTATCGTGCTTATAGACTATACAAACCAGAGACGTCTCGAACACGGTATGTCCTGTTATGATGCCCTTGTTGCGGCAGGCCGCTCAAGACTTCGTCCTATTCTTATGACAACTCTTACAACAGTCTGCGGTATGATTCCCATGGCGCTGGCTCTGTCGGAAGGTATGGAGATGCAGCAGGCAATGGGTATTGTAATTATAGCCGGTCTTTCAATAGGCACTCTTGTAACCCTTATATTCATGCCCACGGTTTATTCACTGTTTGATTCAATATCAAGATTTATAAACCGTTTCACAAGCAAGCTTTCACCTTATAAAGATGCCGATGAAAACAAATATACAAGGGCCTTGAAGGAATATAAGGAAAAACAGCAGAACGCACATATCAACTCCTAACCATAAAAAAATAAACAATAGGCATTTTGCAGACAGGCGGCTTTAACACATAAAAGCCGTCTGTTTTTGGCTTTAACCGACAATTTCTTAAGTCTTTCTCTTGACTTATTTATTATGTAAAAGTATAATTAAGAAAAGAGATATCCGTAATATAAAAGGAGGCGGCAGACTTATGGATTGCATAAGCAGAGAAGAAGCATTTGCGCTTTTAACAAAATATAATAAAGACCCCTTTCATATTCGCCACGCTTTAAGCGTTGAGGGCGTTATGAAGTGGTATGCAAAGGAGCTTGGGTATGACTCCGACGAAGTATACTGGGGTATAGTAGGGCTGCTTCACGATATTGACTTTGAACTTTATCCGGAACAGCACTGTATCAAGGCTCCCGAGCTTTTGAGAGAAGGAGGCGTGAGAGAAGACATAATTCACGCTGTCTGTTCCCATGGTTACGGAATAACCGTTGATATTAAGCCGGAACACCAAATGGAAAAGGTTCTCTATGTGGTAGATGAGCTTACAGGGCTTATTTGGGCGGCGACTTTGATGCGCCCGTCGAAAAGTACGAAGGATATGGAGGTAAAATCTCTTAAAAAGAAATTCAAAAGCACAGGCTTTGCGGCCGGCTGTTCAAGAGATGTTATTAAAAAGGGTGCCGATATGTTGGGCTGGGATTTGGCTGAGCTTATGGAAAAAACAATTTTGGCTATGCGCTCCTGCGAGGACGAAGTAAACGAACTTATGTTTTCTATGGAAATATAAAATATAAAACAACTTATAGTATTGGAGGAGTTCCTTATGATTAATGTACCGATTGTAAAACCTGCTTTAATTTCCGTAAGCAGAGACTGTTTTCCCTTAAGCCTGTCTGTAAACAGAAGAAAGGCTTTGACAGAGGCATACAACAATAAATACGGAAAAAAATTAGGTGAAATTTATGAATGCAGCGTTTGTGTTATAACCGAGATTGATATGCAGAAGGCTCTTAAAGAGGTAAATGATGCCGGCTGCAACGCTTTAGTTGTTTATTTGGGCAATTTCGGTCCCGAAACTGCCGAAACACTTCTCTGCAAGTATTTTGACGGTCCCGTTATGTACACAGCGGCAGCCGAAGAAAGCAGCAGCGATCTTTTAGACGGAAGAGGCGACGCTTACTGCGGTATGCTTAACGCATCATACAATCTTCGCTTAAGAAATTTAAAGGCATATATTCCCGAATATCCCGTAGGAACAGCCGAGGAATGTGCCGATATGATAAGTGAGTTTATTCCCGTTGCAAAGGCTGTTATAGGTCTTCAAAACCTTAAAATAATCAGTTTCGGTCCCCGTCCCGAAGACTTTCTTGCCTGCAACGCACCCATTAAGCCTCTTTATGACTTAGGGGTTGAAATTCAGGAAAATTCCGAGCTTGACCTTTTCGAAAGCTTTAACAAACACGCAGGCGACCCCAGAATAGAGGGCGTTGTTAAGGAAATGGCGGAAGAACTGGGAAACGGCAACAAGATTCCCGAGGTTCTGCCCAAGCTGACTCAGTATGAGCTTACCCTTTTAGACTGGGTTGAGGCAAATAAGGAGTCAAGACAGTTTGCTGTTATTGCCGGAAAATGCTGGCCGGCCTTCCAGACACAGTTCGGCTTTGTACCTTGTTATGTAAATTCAAGACTTGCCGCAAAAGGTATTCCCGTTTCCTGCGAGGTTGATATTTACGGAGCCTTAAGCGAATACATAGGAGAGCTTGTAAGCGATGACACCGTTACACTTCTCGATATAAACAATTCCGTTCCCGAAGATATGTTTGAAAACGACATAAAGGGCAAGTTTAACTATAAGCACACAGATTTGTTTATGGGTTTCCACTGCGGAAATACAGCCTCCAGAAAGCTTGTTTCCTGTGCAATGAAGAATCAGAAGATTATGGCAAGAACCCTTCCCGTTGAAGTTACAAACGGAACAATCGAAGGCGACATTATCCCCGGAGATATAACCTTCTTCCGCCTTCAGTCTACTTCAGACGCTAAGCTCAGGGCTTATATAGCAAACGGCGAAGTTCTCCCCGTTGCGACAAAATCCTTCGGAGGAATCGGTGTTTTCGCCATAAACGAAATGGGTCGTTTTTACCGTCACGTTCTCATTGAAAACAACTTCCCACACCACGGTGCCGTAGCCTTCGGTCACCACGGCAAGGCTCTTTTCAACCTTTTCAAATATTTGGGAGTTGAAGACATAGGCTTTAACAGACCGGCAGGTATGCTGTATAAAACAGAAAATCCTTTTAAATAATAAACAATATGCCCTCCCTTTTCGGGGAGGGCATATTACAGATATGAAAGGTTGTGAACGGCTGTGCTTGAAATTTATGTTCATATACCATTTTGCAGGGCAAAATGCGGATATTGCGACTTTAACTCCTTTCCGCCGGCAGAAGGGCAGACGGAAAAATATGTTAAAAGGCTTATAAAAGAAATAGCTGAAAGCCCTTACAGGGGAGAAAAAGCCGACACAATATTTATAGGGGGCGGAACCCCCTCCCTTATTTCTCCCGAGTATATTTCCGAAATTTTGAAAGCGGTAAATTCTGCCTTTCCCTTTGCCGAAAACTGTGAAATAACAATGGAGGCAAACCCTGAAAGCATAAGCCCCGAAGGGCTTAAAATATACAAAAATGCCGGAGTAAACCGCATAAGTATGGGGGTTCAGTCTTTTAACGACTCCGAACTTAAAACCTTGGGCAGAATTCATAACAGCAAACAGGCTGTTGAGGCATATAATATGATAAGGAAAGCCGGCTTTAAAAACATAAATATTGATCTAATGTTTTGTTATCCCTCTCAAAGTCTTGAAAGCTGGGAGAAAAGTCTTTACAAGGCTGTGGAGTTAAATCCGGAACATATTTCCGCCTACAGCCTTATAATAGAAGAAAACACATTATTTTATAAAAAATATAAAAATTTTCAGACAAACGAAGATTTGTATCGTATTATGTATAGAAAGACAAAGGAAATACTTGAAGGGGCAGGCTATCACAGATATGAGTTTTCAAACCTTGCCAAAGAGGGATACGAGTGCCGCCATAACATAGGCTATTGGAAACGATATAACTATTTGGGGTTCGGGCTTTCAGCCCATTCTATGTATAATAACGTAAGATTTTCAAACACAGACAGCTTAAGTGAATATCTTACCGGAGAAAAGGAAAATTACAGAGAAGTTCTTGCAAAAGGAGATATAATCGGCGAGTTTATGTTTCTGGGTTTAAGAATGACGGAGGGTATAAACCTTTCGGAGTTTAGACAAAACTTCGGAAAGGATATATTCAAAATCTTCGGCAGTGTTATAGAAAAGTATGAAAAATACGGTTTTCTTGAACACAACAAAGAAAGACTTTGGCTTACCGAAGACGGCATAGATGTTTCAAACACCATATTTTCCGACTTTCTTCTCGATTAAAACTGTTTAATTTAAGGGAAACTCTTAAAATCCTTAAAATTTGACTTAGCTCATTGTGAAAAGCCGATAAATAAGGGATTTTTAACACTTTAAAAATGGCAAATAAATAATATTTAGAGGTTCCCTTAACAATTTAAAAAAATCACTTGACAAATTGCATAACAAGTGATATTTTTATAACAGTAAGTAGCACTCAACAAAAGGGAGTGCTAACAAAAAAGATTTATAGTTATATCGGAAACAACCGCTTAAAAGCTTTTCCGAAGGAAGTGATTTTATGGATTTAAGCGGAAGAAAAATAAGAATTCTTGAGGCTATTATTACCGACTATATTAAAACAGGTGACCCTGTAGGCTCAAGAACAATTTCAAAAAAATATCCTTTGGGCATATCCTCCGCCACCATAAGAAATGAAATGAGTGATTTGGAGGAACTGGGGCTTATATATCAGCCCTACACTTCGGCAGGGCGAATACCCTCCGACAAGGGCTACAGGCTTTATGTCGACAGGCTTATGAGAAAAAGCGCTCTTCCCCCTGAAGAAAGTTTATTCCTTAAGGAACTTATAACGGCAAATATAAGCCATATCGGCTACCTTATGGAGCAGACGGCAAAAGCGCTGGCACGTATGACAAACTATGCTACGGTTGTTACCGAGGCAAAAGCCGACAACGACAAACTTAAACACATATCCCTTGTTCCCGTTAACAATCACAGTCTTGTTATGGTAAGGGTTTCCGAAAGAAGGAGAGTTGACAATACAATCTTAAGAGCTGATTCCGTTCCCGATTTCGATGTTCTCCACAGAATTACATCGGCGGTAAACAAATATATAGAAACATACGGAACAGAGCTTGACAGAGATGCCTTAAAAGACATACTTACCGAATTTAAGCCTTACGGCGATTTACTTTCGGAGGTTTTCAAGGTTGTGTTTACGGGAGGCAGAAAAAGCTCCGAAATATACATAAGCGGCGTAAACAATATTTTGAATTATCCCGAATTTTCAGACATAACAAAGGCAAAAAACCTTTTCAGTATTTTGGAGCAAAAAGAAGTATTATCCGAACTTCTTAATTATAACCCGGGAAGTGAAACAGGAGTTCAGATTATAATAGGCGGCGAAAACAATCTGAAACAACTTCAGGATTTATCTATTATAAAAACAAACTATACCCTCGGCAGCGGAAACATAGGCTTTATAGGAATTATAGGTCCCACAAGAATGAACTATTCACAGGCTGTTTCCGTTTTAAGCGAAATGGTTGATAATCTGAACGGGGTTATAGACGCACTGACAGGAGGACAATGAATTGAAAGACGAAGAAATAAAGGAAGAAACTCTGAAAGAGCCGGCTGAAAATTCGGAAGAAACCAAAACAGCCGAGCCATCGGAAGAAAAATCAGAGGAAACAAAAAAAGAAGAGCCGTCAAAAGAAGAACAGCTTGAGGCAAAGGTAGCGGAACTGAACGACAGGCTTTTAAGAAATTTAGCTGAATTTGATAACTACCGCAAGAGAACAACAGCGGAAAAGGCGGCAATGTATTCCGCCGGAGCAGCAGACGCAGCGGAAAAGCTCCTGCCTGTTTTAGACAATTTCGAAAGAGCCCTGTCTTCCGAACAGGATAAGGAAAACAGCCTTTACAAGGGTGTTGAAATGATATTCAAACAAATGAACGAGGCATTTAAGGCTATAGGCATAACGGAAATAGAGGCGGAAGGCAAACCCTTCGACCCAAATGTACACAATGCCGTTATACATATAGAAGACGAAAGTCTAGGAGAAAACACAGTAAGCCAAGTCCTTCAAAAGGGCTATAAAATAAATGATAAGGTTATAAGACCTGCTATGGTTCAGGTAGCGAACTAAGCAGGCAGTATAACCGAACTTTACAAACACTATCAAAAATTCTATCTATATAGGAGGAACATAAAATGGGAAAAATTATAGGTATTGACTTAGGAACAACAAACTCATGTGTAGCAGTTATGGAAGGCGGTCAGCCTGTTGTTATTACAAACAGCGAAGGCATAAGAACAACCCCCTCTGTAGTAGGTTTTACAAAAACAGGTGAAAGACTTGTAGGCGAAGCAGCCAAGAGACAGGCTGTTACGAACGTAGCCGGAACAGTTATTTCAATTAAGCGTCACATGGGCGAAAATTATAAATTCGAAAATGACGGAAAGGCTTATTCACCTCAGGAAATTTCCGCTATGATTCTTCAAAAGCTTAAGAAGGACGCAGAAAGCTATTTAGGCGAAACAGTTTCAGAGGCTGTTATTACAGTTCCGGCATACTTCACAGACTCACAGAGACAGGCAACAAAGGACGCAGGCAAAATTGCCGGTTTTGACGTAAAGCGTATTATAAACGAACCTACAGCCGCAGCCCTTGCTTACGGTCTTGACAACGAAAAAGAACAGAAAATAATGGTTTATGACTTAGGCGGCGGTACATTCGATGTTTCAATTATCGATATCGGCGACGGTACAATCGAGGTTCTTGCCACAGCCGGAAACAACCACTTAGGCGGTGACGATTTCGACCAGAGAATCATTAATTACCTTATAAGCGATTTCAAGTCAAAGGAAGGCATTGACTTATCACAGGACAAGATGGCTATGCAGAGACTTAAAGAGGCCGCAGAAAAGGCAAAGAAAGAGCTTTCATCAGCCACAACAACAAACATTAACCTTCCCTTCATAACAATGAATCAGGACGGTCCCAAGCATATGGACGTTACTCTTTCAAGAGCTAAGTTTAATGAGCTTACAGCCGACCTTGTAGACGCAACCTTAGGTCCCGTTCGTTCGGCTTTAAATGACGCAGACCTTTCTGCCTCAGAGCTTGCCAAGGTTCTTCTTGTAGGCGGTTCAACAAGAATTCCCGCCGTACAGGACGAGGTTGCCAAAATCACAGGCAAAGAACCTTTCAGGGGAATTAACCCCGACGAATGTGTTGCTATAGGCGCAGCTATTCAGGGCGGTACACTTTCCGGAGAGGGCGGTGCAAACTCAGTACTTCTTCTTGACGTAACACCTCTTACACTGGGTATCGAAACAGCCGGCGGTGTAGCTACAACGCTTATCCCCAGAAACACAACTATCCCCGTAAACAAGAAGCAGGTTTTCTCAACCTATGCTGATAACCAGACAGCAGTTGATATAAACATCGTTCAGGGCGAAAGACCTCTTGCAAGAGACAACAAGTCATTGGGTATGTTCCGTCTTGGCGGTATACCTGCCGCTCCCAGAGGAGTCCCTCAGATTGAAGTAACCTTCGATATTGACGCAAACGGCATCGTTAAAGTAACAGCTAAGGATTTGGGAACAGGCAAACAACAGGATATTACAATTACTTCTTCAACAAACTTAAGCGATGAAGAAATCGACAAGGCTGTTAAAGAGGCTGCACAGTATGCCGAACAGGACAAAAAACGTAAGGAAGCAGTTGACGCTAAGAACGAGGCAGAGGCTATAATCTTCCAGACAGAAAAGACACTTAAAGACTTAGGCGACAAGATTTCACCCGAAGACAAGGCAAAAATCAAAACAGAAATAAACAACCTTAAGACAGTTTCAGAGGGCAAGGCTCCCGAAACAATGAACGAAACAGATGTTCAGACAATTAAGGCAGCTACCGAAAGTCTTACAAAAGTTTTAAACGAATTTACGACAAAGCTTTACCAGCAGGCTCAGGCAGCCGGAGTTGACCCAAGCCAGATGGGCGGTCAGGATATGGGCGGAGCTGCCGGAAACGATGATATAATCGACCAATAATATATAAGGAAAGATAATAATGGCAGATAAAAGAGATTATTATGAGGTTATGGGCGTTGAAAAAAGCGCCTCACAGGATCAAATTAAAAAAGCATACAGAAAAAAAGCCAAAGAATGCCACCCCGATTTTCACCCAAACGATCCCGAGGCCGAGGCTAAATTTAAAGAGCTGAACGAGGCTAACGAGGTTCTTTCCGACCCTGATAAGAGAGCAGCCTATGACCGCTACGGTCATGCTGCTTTTGACCAGACCGGCGGTATGGGCGGCGGCTATTCCGGCGGAGGTTTTTCCGGCGGTATGAATATGGATATGGAAGACATATTTGATATGTTCGGCGGTATATTCGGCGGCGGAAGTTCCCGTCAAAGACGAAACGGCCCTATGAGAGGTTCGGATATAAACCTTACCATTGTAATCTCCTTTGAAGAAGCTGTTTTCGGCTGTAAAAAGAAGATAAGCGTAGACTCTGTTGTTCCCTGCGACAAGTGTCACGGAATAGGCGCAAAACCGGGAACACAGCCGGAGCCTTGCCCAACCTGTCACGGCTCCGGAACGGAAACGACTATGCGTCAGACTATGTTCGGTATGGCTCAGTCAACAACAACCTGTCATACCTGCGGCGGCAAGGGTAAAATAATAAACAATCCCTGTCCGGGCTGCAACGGCACAGGAAGAGTCAGAAAGTCATCTATGGTCGAAATAGATATTCCCGCCGGAATAAGCAACGGGCAGGCTATTCGTAAGTCCGGTTTCGGCAATGCCGGTACAAACGGCGGCTCAAGCGGCGATCTTCTTATAAGCGTAAGCGTTCGCCCCAGCACAAAATTCGTCCGCCAGGAAAACAACATGCTTTCAAATGTAAAAATAAGCGTTGTGCAGGCTATTTTAGGCGATGAAATAACAATTCCCACCATAGACGGCGAAGAAAAATATAACATAAAACCCGGAACACAGCCCGACTCAAAAATTTTCCTCAAGGGCAAGGGTGTTCCCTTCCTGAGGAACAAAACCAAACGAGGCGACCACATAGTTACGGTTAAAGTGGAAATCCCTACAAACATAACAGACCGTCAAAAAGAACTCATAAAAGAATTCGGCGGTCTGCCCAAAAAAGAAAAATTTTCGGATAAAGTCAAAAAAGCTTTTTCATAAAAAGCGACACAAAAGCCTTTTCGTAAAAGGCGACACAAAAAGCGAAAAGACAAACAAGAGTATATATCCACTTAAATATACAGGAACTGATTGAAACCATAAATAAAATATAATCTATAGCAACAGTAAAGCCCCTTCTGCAATAGGAGGGGTTTTACCATTATATTTCTTCTATATTTCTTTAATATATTCACTAAAAATATCCATTATGAAATCAGCATTTAGGGCAGTATAATTAGGCGACTGTGCCATTACAGCAAAATCAAATTTTCCATTAATTCTTTCCAAAAAAATAATTCTTCAGCTTGGTGCTTTTTGTTAATCTTTGAAATATAAAAAGTTATATCTAGGTAGGTAGCTTAGACTTACTTATCGCAGCATATATGCTATTTTCGCTTGAAAAGTTATCAGGTATGTATGCCGTCATAAGTATAGTTG